>DAHUXT010000080.1 GCA_027307065.1 Ktedonobacteria bacterium | reverse complement strand
TTCTTCTTCCGGCATATGGAGCCGCTGATCACCAACGGCCACCTCTATATCGCGCAGCCGCCGCTCTACCGTATCCAGGTCGGTAAGCAGCGTCACTATGTCTACAGCGACCAGGAGCGCGATGAACTGCTGGCACGGCTCCCCGCTGGCAAGAATCCGGCGGTGAACCGCTATAAGGGCCTGGGTGAGATGGACCCTGAAGAACTCTGGGAGACGACGATGAATCCCGCCACCCGGACCATTCTGCAGGTCACGATCGAAGATGCCATCAAGGCCGACGAGATGTTCTCTATGCTCATGGGCGACGATGTTATGCCGCGTAAGCGCTACATCGAGGCGCACGCGCGCAACGTCAAGAACCTGGACATCTAGTTGTAACACGTCAACGTACACCGAAGCCGATGCCTGACCATCAGGTGTCGGCTTCTTCGTATGTCGCGGACGTCGCCTCTGCCACAACCCCGATATTATTCGTCTCGAAGAGGGAGTCTGCGAAGTGCTGGCGCTAGCACTACCGTCGCCATCAATAAGACCAATAGACCGACAATGCCCCAGGCAAACTGGGCCTCCGCCGCGATAAGCAGCGCCCAGCCAAGCAATGTAAGCCCGACAAGCATCACCCATCCACCCTGCGGCAACCATCTACTCGTGGCAGGAGTCCGCACCCAATGGACTGCGGGTGGCTCCAAGCGGCCGAAGGCAATGCAGACCCCGTACGCGGCCAAAGCCAGACCGGCCACGCTTACGAGCGCCATCCCAAGCGGGATAGCTAGCTGGCCGGTTGCGCTGAAACTCGCGAATGCGAAGCCGCCCGCGGCGACAACCAACGCGGCGAGGAAAGCCGCCGTGCCAAGACGGTTACGCCACGACGCCGGGCGCTCTAGCACCGGATCGCGGCCGAGCGCGGTCCGTGGACGCCGCGGATCAGACGAGCGCTCACGCGATGCCGACGGAACATGGGCCAGGAGCCAGATGCCGCCTCCCACCCCACTGAACGCCAGTAGTTGCAGCCCGAGTATCGCCCATCGCGCCAGGCCCCACGTTTCGAATGGGAGATAGAGTATGAGCGGGAGCGCCAGCACACCGAGGATACCGAGACACCCCAGCAGAGTGCCGCGCGGGAAGCGATTCGGCAGCGGCGCGTCGGGAAACTCGACTATCTGTGATTGAGGCTCGTCGTCATTCATTCTGTACGTTCACCATCGACTATCCCTTCGGGGCAGCGTGAGTCTCGCGATATCGAAAGAGCAGCATCCAAAGCATGGTTCTTCGGTCAGGCGCAAGCATCTCACTGCTGCAGTCCGCCACCAGGCTGGTAACGCGGGTCAGATTGCTGCCGGCGCCGGTTTTCATCGTTCTTGGCAATGTATGCGGCGTGCAGCTCTTCGGCGCTGAAACCCTGATCGAGCGCGAGCTGCACGAAGAAGTGCAGAATATCGGCCATCTCGTAGAGCCGCTCGTCGCGGTTGGCATCGAGGGCACGGGCATTTTTCCACGGCTTCCAGTTGAGTTCGTTGTCTAGTTCGCAGCACTCGTGCACGATGGCGCGTGTCCAGGTGGTGCAGCGCTCCTGCGGCGGCCAACTGTAAAATCCATCAGGGCGCATTGCCCGATAGAATTCCGCCAACTCCGCCTGTCGCCCGAAGATGTCGGACAGCATGTCGTTTCCGCCGTTCGTCGAGCGCGTATTCATACCACTAACTCCTATATGTAGCATCGACTTCCCATCAGTCGTATAGTACCGTAGATGGAGTACGGTCAGTAACCTGTGCGCGTATCTCCCCTCAGTGACAGCGGGAAGCAATTACCGTGGAGTTGTGTCGCATCTGGCGAGTGACTTCGATGGCTTCCGGTTCCGAAGGGAGACTGGAGCGTGACGCTCCGTAAAGCGCGGATCACCGAGAATAACCAGATGCGGGCAGACAAGCCACCGGAACCCGAGCGCGATTCAGACCGACTACAGCGCTTGTACGAAGACAATCTGCATGTCATCTACCGCTTCATCTACAGCAAAGTTGGCAACCGAGAAGAAGCGGAAGACTTGACCTCGCAGGTGTTCATCAAGGCTGTGCGCACCATCGATAGTGCGCGTGGCGCGGCAAGTATTCAGAGCTGGTTATTTCAGGTGGCACGCACAACTATCGCCGATCATTGGCGATCGTTCTATCAGTTGCGCGCTCACTCGCTCGATGACTTGCTTGAAGCCGGATGGGAAGGTCCCGCCGAGAGCGGGGCACCGCCACGTATCGAGCCGCCGAACGACCGCGTCAACCGCATTCTAGAGCGGCTACCCGACCATTATCGCGATGTGTTGATCTGTCGCTTCCTGCAAAATCTCTCCATCAAGGAGACCGCCCTACGCATGGGACTCTCTGAGGCGAACGTCAAAGTGTTACAATTCCGTGCGCTGAAGAAGGCTGGGCGTCTGGATCTTGAGGGACTGTAGACAAGCCCGTGCATAGATGCAACGGGAAGGGGACCTAGCGTTTCACTGACACTCTGGAGATCTGATGGGATCACATGACGACGAGGACAATCTAATATCGCCGGAGGACGCCAAGGGCCCCAACGCGGAGACGGTGGAGCAATATCTGCGGCTTCACGACCATATCGAGCGGCTGCGCGAAGACAAAACGCCGCAGAAGCCGGGCAAGGTGACATCGGAAGAGGCACGCACCTATCAAGCGGCGGCGCTCTTCCGCGCAGCCACACCAGGCGCCGCGGAACCAAGCCCCGCATTTGCCTCGTCGCTCCGAACCAGGCTGGAACACGAAATCGGCGCATCCTCTCCTGCTCGCGCATTGCGCGCGGCACGCGGGGGTGTCTCGCGTCGTGGGTTGCTCGCCGGAGGCTTGGGAGCGGCGGCAGCGGCGGCCGTTGGCGTTGCCGTCGGCTCAACGATCACCCATGAGTCAGCAAAGCCGCCGGGATCCTGGCAGACAACACTGATAGGCGACGGTGCGGGCATGTGGCTGGCAGTCGCAACGGTCGGGGAGATTCCGCTTGGCGGGGTAAAACGGTTCGCAACAGATGCAGTCGTAGGCTTTGTACGGCATACCAGCTCCGGATTCGAGGCGCTATCAGGCGCATGCACTCATATGGGATGCCTGCTCAGCTGGAACGCAGGCGCGCGTACATTCGACTGCCCGTGTCACGGCGGACGTTTCAACGAGAATGGCAAAGCGGCGCCTGGATCACCCGTCGCCTACAGCCCGCTCCCGTTGATCAAGGCAAAAGTTGAGGCTGGCACGGTGTGGGTCTACATCGCGAAGTCACCGATGGAAGACGCCACGACAACGCCCAGCAATAATCCGAATGGCTATCGGAATCCGTGACGTGGGATAGCGTTATGCGCGCAATCGCGACGGCAGAATGCCCAGAGACTCGCGATACTTCGCCACGGTCCGGCGCGCAAGGTGTATATCCATCGCCTCCAGGCGTTCGGCCAGTTCCTCATCGCTAAACGGGCGCGACTCACTTTCCTCGGCAATAAGCTCGCGCAGGCAATCCTTGGCCTTGAGTGACGCGTCAAAGAAGTCATCGAATGCTATCGTGCGCCCCTCAGGCAGCAACACATACTTATTGGCCGTTGCGCGGCTTACCGTCGACTCGTGCAATCCCACATATTCCGCGAGTTGCCCACGCGTGAGTGGAACAAGCGAGCGCACGCCATTTTCCAGGAAGTCCTTCTGGAAGTGAATGAGCGCATTTGAGATCGTCGAGAGCGTCTCCCACCGCTGACGCATGCATGAGATGAAAAAGCGTGTTCGTGCGACATACTGGCGAACGTGGTCTTTGCCATTTTCGTCGAGCTGTTCAGGCGAATCCCGGCGTGAACGCGACTGCTGGTACAATGCCTGGTACATTTCATTGGTGCCGAAGGTGAAACGGCGCCGTTCGACGACCTCCGCCTCGAAGCCCGTCTCCGTCCTGCGGATGACGACATCGGGACGAATCACAACACTGTGGTCCGCCGCGGACGAAGCCAGACCTATGCCAGGTACGTCGCCCGATTCGAAGAGATGTGCGGGATACGGATTGAGGTTCGCGCGCATGAACTCCCAGGCGCGCTTGACTTCTCTCAGGCTGACACCAATTTCATGGGCGATCTCGGCGAATCGGCGTTCACCCAGGGCGCGCATGTGGCTCGAGATAAGCTGCCGTGCCACAAAATGCGACTCTCCCCGTGCCTCGAATAGCCGCAATTGAAGGAGCAGACACTCGCTCAGATTACGCGCCCCAATGCCTGGTGGATCGAGCGTCTGCAGCACGCCGAGCGCGGCCTTGACACGCTGGGGGGAGACACGTAGCGTCTCAGCGACTTCCTCAGGCGTGATGGTGACATAGCCATGAGAATCGAGACTGCCAATCAAATACTCGACGATGGCGCTGTCCTCGCTGGCAAGCGATGCGCCAAGCTGTCGCATGAGATGCTCGTGGAGTGTGCCTCCGGAGCGGACAAAGTCGAGTGGATTGTACCCATCGTCGTCACCAGCGGTAACGGATCCTCGCAGATCCCTGTACTCGTCCCAGGTCGCGACGTCCTCACGCCCGTCCGTGGCGCTCGCCGTATGTTGTTCGCATCGAGGACACAAGCCAGCGTGCAATGGCGTGCCACACCGCTGGCACTGAAGCGCCTCGTCCACCTCAAGCGCAGGATTCTCGGCCAGCTCACGCGAGATGGCCTCCTCGAGCTCCTGCGCCGAGTATTGCAGCACCTTGATCGACGCAATGAGTTTGGCGGAGATCGTGACTGACTGCTGCTGCGAGGGAAGGTGTAGCTGATCTAGGTACATGCGACCCTCACCTGCCCATCAGGTGACAACCCTGGCATACATAGCGGCCGCATACAGCGCTTAGCCAATGCCGAGTTCCCAGCGCGCATCTTCCGTCATCTTTTCCGGAGACCACGGGGGATCAAACGTAAGTGTGACGTTCACGCGCTCGACGCCAGCCACCTGGCGCACATGCTCCTCGACATCAGCCATCACTTCAGGAGCAACTGGGCAGCCAATGGCCGTCAGCGTCATCAGCACATCGACGGCATTTCCTTCGACACGAACGTTGTAGACCAGCCCCAGGTCAACGATATTGACGGGGATTTCGGGGTCATAGCAATCGCGCAACTGCTCAAATATTTGTGTTGGCTCGATGGTCGTCTCACCAACGACTTCGTACTTTTCAACCTCGTCGGCCATGAAGCAACTCCTCAAAAGCGCCGGGCTTTGAATGTGGTCGTCTGCGAGACGCTCTGTGCGAAACGCTTACGTCCACTATACTCCAAACGGCGCAGCTTTATCCAAGGGTAGCGAGGTATGCAGGCAGTTGGCTAAACGCTGAACCGCTGATACGCTGCAATTCCACGAGCGCGACACGCAGAGCCGGGGTCATTGGAAGGGTATCGGTTCGCATCAAGTCATGCACCTCGCCCATCGCAAAGAGCTCGCCCCCAGCTGTCTCGGTCGGATGAAATTGATAGGGTCCATCGGATCGCGCCACGTACAGTGCGGTGAATTCCGTTTCCTGCTCGGAGTGAATGAGTGCTTTTCCCAATGGTGTAAGTGGCGCCGTAATGCCTAATTCCTCGGCCAACTCGCGTTTGGCGGTACTGTCATAGTCCTCGCCGCTCGCTACATGACCAGAGGCTGACGCGCAGTAGTAACCTGGAAAAAGATCCTTGGAAGCCGAGCGGCGCTGCAGCAGCAACTGGCCCCTACTGGTAAAGATCAAGATCTGCACGCTGCGATGAATCAATGTGGGATCCTGGTGAGCAGCGCCACGAAGTACGCGCCCGATGACCTGATCGCTCGAATCAACGAGATCGAACACCTCGTTGGGATCATCGAGCACCTGGCTGCGATTTGCATGTGGTGGAGCGCAAGACAATTCGCGCGGATCTGGCATACATTGGCCTCCGCTCCATTATAGCACCCTGAGCACGGGCCGCAGAACCACTCAGCGCGCTCTATGACGCGGGCTGCACCGTGAAGTTGGTGATATGCGGCCAGACTGAGGCTTTACCGTCACTCGTCGCGATAACGCCCCACGCCGTGAATGCCAGTGACGCGGTCGCTGGATCGCTGGCAACCGTGGCGCCTGACGTGGCGGTCGCATTCGCGGTCGAAGTAGCCGTGGCGCTACGTGCGCCTGGAGTGCCGGACGCTGGCTGTGTAGTTTTCGATGCGGCCACAGAAGTGGGTGTCCATTGCCCCGCCATCTGCCATGTCGCCCCGTCCGCACTGGAAAGCGCGGTAAAGGTGCTGGCGCTCCGTTGAATACGCAGCCACACGGGAGCGCGAGCGTTCGCTTTGCCTGTGATGCATGGCTGCGCCGATTGTTGCAGCATGGCGCAGAAGCGGAGCACTCCAGTACGATCCACGGTGAAAGTCAGCCAGTCGGCATCGTCCTCGTACAGCACCAACCCTACATTGTCTCTGGCGGAAAGCGTGTCAGGTCGTCCGATTTCAACGCTGAGCGTCGTGTCGCCCGCGGAAGCCGACTGCATCAGCGCAGCCACCCCACGCGTGCTCGGAGCCAGAGACAGACCGTTTGCATCCAGCGTAACCCGCGCGGCGGGATCGGTACGTGTCCATCGTGTATCGAGGTGCGCCGCAGTGAAGGCATCGCTGAAAGTGCTGGCAGCGGGAGCCGCGCCTACGCGCATCCATGGGTTGGCGGCCAGTTTGCCTCCTGATACCTGCGGAGCGGTCTGTGAAAGCAGCGCGGCAGTCATCGCCTGTACTCCGCCGATCACGACATCATCGCCCGCGGCTGTCACCAGCACACTATTGCCCGCACCTAGCGCAAGTGCCGCACCCTGGACAGACGGGTCAACGCCGGCGGGCGGGTCGGGAAGCTTCGCCCATATAGGCTTATCCGCAGGGGTACCAGCGGACGCTTTGCCCGCGCTGGGAATAGTCACGGTAGCCATATAGCTTGCCGCGCGAGCGGATGCGTACAGTTCAATGATTTCGGCCTGTGGAGCGTTCGAGGTACTACCGGTCGCTGAGGCGCTCGCGGCGGGAGCAGCAGGAACGGCAACCGCACCGAGCAGCGCGCTGAGTTGCGCGGGGTTGCCAGCGACCGCCGTTGTGGTATAGCCAGTCGAAAGGCGCGTCGAGCGGAACCACCACAGAGTGCCGTTACTATCAGCGGCTAAGATATTCAACGGGCTGTCAGGCCACGGGCCAATCCAGCTGTGGGCGTTGGGCAGTTCAGGCACGACCACGAGATTGCCCGCGAGGCGACTGCTGCTACTTTCCGCGCCGATTGCCAGCCAGGTGCTCCATGCCGCCGGGATTTGCGTGCCATCCACGGCGGTCGTCGCATCCTGCCAAATGCGGGTGTAAAGTCTCCCATCCACACCCAGAGCATAGACAACTGGCGTGCCTGTACCAGGGGCTCCCGCCAGCGCCAGGTTGTCGCTGAGCGCACTCGTGGACGGCGCAGCGAGCGACGTCCAGTTGCCAGGGTGATCTGGCGGTCCAGCGCGCCACCAGAGGTTGCCATCCGCCCCACGAGCCGCGATCTGCACACCCCCCGCGAAGAGACTGGCGACCGGCGAGCCTACTAGCGTAATGCCAGATGGCTGACCAAGTCCGGTCCAGAAGACGCCAAGGGATGTTGGCGCCGTGCGCGCTGCGTACAGGTTTCCATCTGTGCCAAGGACATAGGTATAGCGCGATCCGTTGCTCATCAGCAGTGTTGCGGCGCTTTGCCCACTTGCGAGCCGGATACTGCCCGGCGGCGTGCCAAGGCTACGCACCTGCGCCTGAGGCTGGCTGGCATCGCTGGCTGGCGCGAAAAGGCTTTGAGTCGACCATGTGAGATCGGCAAGCGTTCCACTGCGGGTGACAACAGTCGCCGATGAGAGCGACGGCAGGCCACCAGGGAACTGCTGAGAAAGGGTATTTGAATTCGCGGGCGTCTTCGCGGTAGCACCGGAGCTACTCCTCGCATGCGTGTTAGGGAAGTGACTGTTGTTCTTGACGCTATGCAGCCACCCAAACGTGCCGCGTGAGTGGCCCATCGTGCGGAGCCAGCGCCACGTTGGCAGAGTCGTCGTATGCTGCGTGGAACCACTCAATACCCAGTGGGATCCTACATGTGTCAAGGCAAGCGCATCGCTCGGATGATCCTGGTTGCCCCATTTCACATTCTCTTCAGCGGTGATAACCATGCCATTCCGCACTGCGGCAACCACAGCGATGTGGCCACCATGCGAGCCATCAGGTCCAGCGGGCCACGGATTGCCGTTACCATCGAGGAATCCCCAAATGAGGATATCGCCGGGAACAGGCGCTGTATTTGAGCCATTGCGATACATGACGAAGTCGGACGGGTGATTCACTGGCAGCCAGAGATCAGGCGCGTTTCCCCAGCCGGAGCGGCCCCAGCTACCGGGACTGTCGCCAAAGGCCCATGATGAGAAGCGAACGATGAGTTCCGGGCACTGGAATGTCCATCCGTAGCCGTCACTCGTGGGCGAACAGCCATGCGAGACGCTATCACAGCTGACGTTCGAGCCGTTGGGCGAGATGCTGTTGAATCCATTCGAGCAAACGTCGACACCAAACCAACCGCCCGCGGCGCCATGGCCCGCCAGAACGGTTCGCCCCCAGGATTGTCCGTTGGTCACCGTAGGATCTGATCGCCCCAATTGCGCACAGGATGCCGACGGGGAGATGCGCAAAGCCTGTGCATCCACCTGTGGAGCCAGGGAGCCTGTCGCGAGCAGCGTAGTCATCAGCAGCGCCGTGCCTACCGTCACCACCAGGAGCGCGCGCGCCATGTACGTCCGCACACGCGTGTCAGGCGCAAGCAGCATGCCGCTCAGTGAGCGGAATCGACGGTAGATGCCAACCTGTGCCACCCGCAACGCTCCCTCCCGTGTACTCCACACCGATACCGACTACCCAATCCTGCCGAGTTCGGCGGTGCGGAGTCCCTGACGTATAGAACGAAGTGTTTCGAGGATTCGCTACAATACTACACCCACGCGCTACGGAAACTGGTTACAGGTATGTACTCGCGCCACCAGACGACGGTTCATCGAAGACATAGCGCTCGATTGCCCGCGCCAACCCATCGTCGTCATTGGCAGCCGTAAGCGCATCCGCGACCGCGCGTACCCTTCTCGGAGCCTGGCCCATCGCAACCCCTAGTCCAGCCGCGCGCAACATCGTGATGTCGTTTGGCCCGTCGCCGATCGCCATCGTCTCCTCAAGTGGGACACCGAGCGAGCGCGCAAGAATCGTCAACGCATTGCCCTTCGACACATTAGATTCAAAGAGGGTAAGTTCGGCGGTGCCATAATTGCCATGGAGCAACAACTGCCGACCACATCCCTGCGCGCCTATATCGACAGCAACACGACGTAACACGCCAACTGGCGCGAGAGCAACCAGCCGGATAGGATCCACCGAGACATCGCACAGATCTGCCACCGGAAGAAAACGAATCTGCTGATGAAACGCGGGCAGATATGTCGCCGTCCATTGAGGATTTGGCGCTTCCTCGGCAACATGCAGGTATTCCTCATCTGCGTGTGAATACTGCACAATTGGCTGAATGCCAGATGCAAACATCGCATGGACGGCGCGTTGCGCGAAACGGCGATCAAGTGCGCTACGATGCAAGACATCGCCACTGGGGTAGGAACGAATAACGGCGCCATCCATGTGGATGAGCGGCCCGGAGAAGCCCAGCGAGGCAGCCGCTACCGATCCGCCCGTCCAGCGCCGTCCGGTCGCCAAGGCAAGTGTCACACCCGCATCTGCCAGCCGTCGGAGCGCCGCGCGGGTGCGCGGTGTGATGCAGCCATGTGGATCGAGCAACGTGCCGTCGAGATCCGCCGCGACCAGACGAATACGCCCCACCCTGTCCCCCCTCGTCCTCACTCGTCTTCACTGTAGGGTACACCACGCACGGCAGAAGGTTATGTTACACACGCGTGTTTCGCCGCCAGGAAATTCTACCGCTGAGCATTGCGCCAATGCCGATCAGCAGAATCGCACCGGTCGCCAGGGCAAGCGTGCCATCGGCGCGTCCTCGCCAAAGGGTGAACGTCGCGGAGTCGGGAACACCACTCAGGCGCTGCAACGACTCCATGCCAGAAACAAACAACTCGATAATCCCGCTGCAGATGAACCACGCGCCAACAAGCATCACGAGAAGGACGCCCGCACGTCGCCACTGTCGCCTGCCATGCAGCACGAGCGCGGCACCCACTACAATCTGTCCAACACCAAACAACAGTGATAGCGCGAGGTTGATTGCTGAAAACGAATGCATAGTCCCGCCATAGTAGTCTTGAGCCGCCTCTCCATCTTCGCGCCTGGCCACACAACTGTCAAGGTCCGATGACCACGATTCAGCGAAATTGGCGCACGATACGGGTGACGTAGTAGCATACGACTGTACCGATTTACCGATTCCGACGCCAAAGTGGATTACTTGGAAATTGCGGCAACGACGCCGCGGGAGGTTCAGTCGGATGGATTTGCATGGCGCTCGCATCACCTGGCTCGGCCACGGCACCTTCACCTTTACCACCCCTGCTGGCAAGACTATTCTGCTCGATCCGTGGGTTCAGAATAACCCTGCTGTTCCAGACGATAAGAAGCATCTCGGCAAGCTGGACGCAGTGCTGATAACACATGGGCATGGCGACCACATCGGCGACGTCGATGCCGTTGTCTCCGAAAGCCAGCCCGACCAGGTCATCGGCATCTTCGAGATGGCGGCGTGGCTCGGCAACAAGGGCATTGCGAACGCGGTCGGCATGAACATGGGCGGCACGACCGATGTGGCGGGTATCCGAGTAACGATGGTGCGCGCTGATCACAGTTGCGGCATACTGGATGGCGATACGGTGCTCTACGGCGGCCAGGCAGCAGGGTACGTGCTCGACTTCGGCAACGACCTGCGCGTCTATGTGGCTGGCGACACCAATGTCTTTGGCGATATGAGCATCATCGGTGCACTGTACAAGCCTCAGATAGCCATTCTGCCCATTGGCGACTTCTATACCATGGGACCACGAGAGGCAGCTTATGCCGCGCGACTGCTGAGCGTCGAAACGATCATTCCCGCGCATTTTGGCACCTTCCCTGTGCTCACCGGCACGCCGAGCGGCTTGCGACAGGCACTGGAGAGCTTCGGCCTGACCAATGTCGAGGTGCATGCGCTCCAGCCGGGCCAGACCGCGGAGTGATTGGCTTCCGTCTCGCTAGGGGTGTGTCGGAATCGGATGGTATAGTTGATAGGTGACACCTGTACTCCTAAAGCTGGATGCAGGGTGCGTGAACGTTCTGTGGCGGAGACATCCAGATGGCAGACGAGCTACGACACCGCAAGTTGGCTCAGACCAGCGAAGATCCAGACGCGAGCCTCCTTCTCAGCGAAGATGAGACGATCTCACACGATGGGCCGCTGGTGGATAGCTACGGCCGTCACATCAAGAATCTGCGTATCTCCGTCACAGACAAGTGCAATTTTCGCTGCGTCTATTGCATGCCCGCCGAGGGGCTTCCCTGGCTTCCCCGCGCCGACATCCTCACGTTCGAGGAAATCACACGCATCGCCAGGGTGGCCGTCGGCCTGGGTATCGAGCAGATTCGATTGACGGGCGGCGAACCACTTGTGCGACGCGATATTGCTGACCTGGTCGCCATGCTGAGCGCGATTCCGGGACTTCGCAGTTTGAGTCTGACGACCAATGGCGTCTTGCTGGGCAGGCTGGCGCGTCCGCTCGCGGAGGCGGGTCTCACGCGAATCAATGTCAGCCTCGACTCGCTGATGCGCGAAAAGTTCACACAGCTCACGCGACGCGATGCGCTGGACCAGGTGCTCGCCGGACTGGAAGAACTCGAAAAGTATCCGACAATCCACCCTATCAAGATCAACGCGGTCGCCATGCGCGGCTACACTGAATCCGAGGTGCTCGACTTCGTTGCGCTGGCCCGGCGCAAAGCCTATTCCGTGCGGTGGATCGAGTTCATGCCGCTAGATGCCGACCAAATCTGGCGCAAAGAGGATATCTTGACCGGCGGGGAGATCAAGGACATTATCGAGGCGGGCTACGGGCCGCTGGTTCCCGTCAAGACAGATGATCCATCAGAGACGGCACGCCGGTACACTTTTGACGATGGCGTCGGCGAGGTCGGCTTCATCAATCCGGTCAGCGAACCATTCTGCCGCTGGTGCGACCGCATCCGCATCACTGCCGAAGGGCAGCTTCGCACGTGTCTCTTCGCCCACACCGAGACCGATCTGCGGGCCGTTGTGCGCGCGGGCGACGATGACGAGGCATTGGCGCATGCTATTCGTCGCGCAGTCTGGCACAAAGAACTCAAACACCACATCGGCGACAAGCGCTTCCGGCGAACCACACGCAGCATGTCGATGATCGGCGGATAGCGAGCGCGTGTCATGACCACCAGGATTCCGCGCCGTGCGGGCTACGGTCAGTACTTAGCGCTTGCGTCGATTCTGCTCGTCACCGTGCTCGCGGGATGCGCGCAAGCGACGGCCATCACCCAGCAATCGCCGACTATTGCCACCGTCGTAGCAACGCCAGTCGCGGGTAACGTGTATGCCGACCCCGTATTTGGCTTCCACCTGACGCTGCCAGCGGGGTGGCATACGACATCGTATCCAGGTAGGCACCAGGCGGCAAGCAACACACTGGTTGTCCTGAGCGGTCCGGCGCGTACGGCTAGCACCATTACGATTGGCGTCTTTCACGGCACGAGCATGCCAACCGCATTTGCGGCTCGCGGCACACCACCGATACATATCGGCGCGTATCCGGCGTTTGCCGCCGACACCGGACTGTTCCAGGGCAAGGTGCCATGTGTGGTGCGCATCATGCTGGCAGACCATGATTACGTGCTGGCCGAATGGTGCGCGATGGATGCCGCATCTCATGCCGCCGAATTCGAACGCATCCTGGCAACCTACACTCCATCGCTGGCGAGATTCGCCGCGCCCGCCACATTGGCAGCGCCAGCCGCCGAGTCATGCGCGGCAATACGCACAGCCTATGGCTACGATGCCGCGACCTGGGGCCGCACACTCGCGACACCCAGCGCAGTTTCGCCTAATGGCGGATGGGCTGGCATCCATAGCGGCGCGTCTATTTGCAGCAATACCGGCTCGCCCGACCACTACCTCTTCCAGTGCACCGAGTTGGTCAACCGTTACGACGCCGAACAGTGGGGACTGCCTCATATCCCTGGCAGCGCCGCCCGTTACTTCGATTACTACCAGAACGGCACGCTCCATCCCGGAACGGTTCGCGATCTACCCACGGGCAGCTATGCGCTGTCTGATGACGCCAGCCAGGGACAGAGCGCGTTTGCACCGCAACCGGGCGACCTGCTGATTTTCCAGGATGTCGCGAATCCCGCTCGCGGATGGACGTCGGGCCTCATCGCCTCTCCGGGGCATGTCGCGCTTATTGATGGAGTGGACGCAAGTCACGTCTATGTCGCGCAGGAAAATTACAACGACCGCCAATACTTCCTGGCGCTCACCCTTACCCACACCGCCAATGGCTACGCAATCTCCGACCGCAGCGGCGTCGCTGGCCGCATCGTGCGCGGCTGGATTCACTTCACCACCGAAGGGTGATTATGGGGACTGTCAACACAGCGAGAGTCATGCGACCAGCCGCAGCGCCTCCACTTCCTTTTCTAACCGGGTCAGTTCCATTTCCTTCTGCCGCAAAACTTCATAGACATTTTTCATGGGCACCTGCACATCGTTTTGAGTCATCG
>DAHUXT010000007.1 GCA_027307065.1 Ktedonobacteria bacterium | reverse complement strand
CAGATCGCCAAGCTCCCGCCGGAGCGTCGCGACCAGCGTATCTCGCCGTTCCAGATAGAGCAGGCGCATCTTGCGCAGGTGTCGCGCAAAGTGGCCCCCGGCGATGAAATCGGCCAGGGCGAGTTGCTCCAGCATCGGCGGGTGCACATCGGTGAAGCGCCGTGCCGCGACGAATCCGCTCACGAGCGCGGCGGGAGCCACCAGATAGCCTAGCCGCAGTGACGGAAAGAGCACCTTGCTGAATGTGCCGATATAGATCACGCGCTGGTCGTTGTCGAGCCCTTGCAGCGCCTCCAGTGGCCGCCCACTGTAGCGGTACTCGCTGTCGTAGTCGTCCTCGGCCACCCATGCCTGGGCATCTCTGGCCCACTGGAGCAGTTCCAGCCGGCGGCTCAGGCTCATCGTCACCGCCGTGGGGAACTGGTGCGACGGCGTAACGACCGCCAGCCGCGCATCGCGATACCGCTGCCGTCCCTCCTCAACCATGATGCCCTCGCCATCCACCGGCACTAGCACAATGCTTGCCCCCGCTGCCAGCAGCGCCCCCCGCGCACCAAGATAGCCGGGATCTTCCACCCACGCGCGATCACCGGGATCGAGCAGCACCCGCGCCACCAGATCGAGTGCGCCCTGCGAGCCAGCGGTGACGATGATGTGATCGGGCGAGCAATGGACGCCCCGAGTGATGCCAATATGGGCCGCGATGGCCTCGCGCAGAGGAAGGTAGCCCTGGGCATGCTGATAGAGTGCGAAGGCTCCAAGCGAGTGGCGGGCATGTTTGGCGATGAGTCGCGCCCAGATCTCGTGTGGGAAATGGACCACATCCGGCTGGCCCGCGCGAAACACAGGCGGTTTGGTGGTTTCAGGGGTGTGGAGGTTGGCATACATCTCGCCAGGATAGGCCGCGTTCACCAGCAATTGGCCACGGCGGGAGAGAGTGCCAGGCTGTACAGCGGCAGGGTGCGAGGCGTGTCTTGATGTCGCTGTGCCGCGCAGCCGTCGCAGGTGCTCGGGGCGCACGCTGGCAACTCGCGTGCCATCGCCGACGCGGCTCTCGATGTAGCCTTCCAGCAGTAGTTGCTGATAGGCCAGCGCGGTCGTGTTGCGCGAAACGCCAAGCTGGCTGGCAAGCGAGCGGGTGGAGGGCAGGCGCGCGCCCGCCTCCAGTTGCCCCTCCAGAATCTCGGCGCGCAGCCGCTCGTAGAGTTGGCGGTAGAGCGGGGCCAGGGCGTGCTGATCGAGCGTAACGTCAGGTCCTGTGATCTTTATTGCCCGCTTTGGCATCGCTTCGTCACGCACCTTCGTGAAGGGTTACCACGTCGAAACAACAGTAATAATGGCACCACTATCTTACCAGTAAATGGCTCTTGGTACAAGTCCATTATCGTGATATCGTCTTCACTGTGAGACGCGTGAACTCAACCTAGCGAGCACGATCACAAGAACACCAGCAAAGGAGCGATAGGCATGGGAACCAGAATGAACTATGGCAAGGCGGCGCCGGGCGCCATGCGGGCGATGAACGGGCTGGAGACGTATCTCGGCGAATGCGGACTGGAGCCAGTATTGCTCGATCTGGTGCGTCTGCGCGCCTCGCAACTCAATGGCTGCGCATACTGCGTGGATATGCACAGTCTCGACCTGCGCGCCGAGGGCGCAACCGACCAGCGCATCTTCTCGCTGCCCGTCTGGCAGGATGCGCCCTTCTACACCGACCGCGAGCGAGCGGCATTGCTCTGGGCCGAGGCGCTGACACTGATCTCGCAGAATCATGTGCCCGACGACGTATACCAGCAGGTGCGCCCACACTTCACCGACGCCGAACTGGCGAACCTGACCCTCGCCGTTGCCACAATCAACGCGTGGAACCGCTTCGGCATCAGCTTCCGCAATGAGCCAGGCCACTACACGCCCAAGGCGCATTCCGAATAAGCGACTTATGGTAGGGTGTACGCATACCGTCAAGGGAGTGAAGAGCGTGGCTAGATCGCTATGCCATGTGCCGAGGAGACGATTGTGACGTACACCCTGCTCAACAGATTCGATCTCACACCAGCGGAAGGCACTGGAACGGCTGAGTTCGAGGGATATCTATAAGGAAGCGGTGAATTCTCATTCCTCTGGGTAGAGATGGAACCCGACGAAGGTGTTCGGCTGCACAAGCATCCCTATGAAGAAGTATTTATCATCCTCGCAGGGCGACCGCTCTTCACCGTTGGCGGCGAGACGCTCGAAGGGCAGGCGGGGCAAATCGTCATCGTCCCGCCTGAGACGCCGCACAAGTTCGCCAACGTTGGCGAGGGGCGCCTGCGTCAGGTAGATATCCACGCCAGCAATCGGTTCATCACTGTCTGGCTCGAATAATGGGCATTCGAGATACGTGATACCAAGCGTACTGCGTGAATAGTGCGGCACGCGTGCCACAGGCTGAAGCCTTGTGACGAACCTGCGGCCTGGGCAACGCAAACGAGCGCCCAAATCTGGCAACCCGCGCAGGCGGGTTTGGTGGCCGTAGGCCCCATGAGGCGCGGTTTCAACCGCCGACGCATCTCACGTTCGATTAACCCGCTAGCTCAGCGACATCACCGCCCAATTAGCGGTTGCGCGACTGCACCGCGAGTTCGTAGAAGCGCTTGAGCCGCTCGATAGCCAACGCGTGGACCCGTTCGGCAGGCATGCCCATCAGCAGCGGAATGCCATCATCGATGGTGGTGATGGGCCAGATGCTGAACCAGCCTTCGCGCGCGATGGAGTAGGCAACATCGGGACGCAGCATCAGGTCGCGGGTGTTGACCGCGGGAATGATCACCCCATAGCCGCCCGTCGGCTGCTCGCCATGCGCCAGACGCACGCGACACAGATCGAAGAAGCCCTCGATCTTGGTATTCACCCCGCCGATAGGCTGCATCTCGCCGTACTGGCCGACCGCACCTGTCACCGCCACCGACCGGCGAATGGGCACCTGCGCCAGCGCCGAGAGCAGCGCGAAGAGTTCCGCGCCCGACGCGCTATCGCCGCCAGTGCCGCCGTGCTGCTGCTCGAAACGAATGCGCGCCGCCAGGCTGATCGGACGGTCCTGCCCATAGCGGCTGGCCAGATAGCCTTCCATCGTCATCGTGCCACGCACATGCTCGGCATCTGCCTGCTCGGCGGCGTGCTCGATGTCGAGCACCGACTCATCCTTGCCAACGCTCACAATGGCGCTGATGCGCATCGGCACCGCGAACGAGCCTTCCGAGGGATGCACGTCATAGATACCCAGACCATTGATTTGCCCCACGACCGCGCCAGTCGTCGCCGTCATCTCCTGGCCGGAGAGAATGGCAAACCGCACCCGTTCAGCGCTGCCCGTCTGCAACTGCTTGCGCTGGTAGAGCGCCGTATCAGTATCCTGGCCGCTGACAGCGGCCGCATTGCGCGCCTTGGCCACACGCCCCGCCTGGAGCGCGAGATCATGCAGCAGCAGCAGATCAGTCGAGAGCCGCGACCGCTGCAGGCCATCTACTCGACGTGCGCCCTCCTCGACGAGGCGCGATACTCCGGTTGGATCGAATGGCGGCAGCCCATGGCGCTTGCTCACCCCATTGGCAAGAGCGGCATAGGTTGCCTCGGCCTCGCGGCGCCATTCGGTGTCGTAGTTGCACCAGATTTCGTAGCGGAATATGCGCGTGAAGTCTTCGGTGTTGTTGACCAGCGCCCCATACGAACTATTCGAGCCGATCATGATGACATGCACCGCAAGCGGAATCGCTGGCCAGCCCTGCTTGAGCATGAGCGAGCGCGTCCGCAGCGACACCGAGAGTGCGTTCCAGGTGCTCGCGTCGAGTGAGTCGGTCGCGGAGAGGATGAGTACGCCACCGTTGGCCCGCAACAGCGCATCCGAAAGGTCGGTCTGCCCAAGCGCCACCAATACCACTGGCGCGCCCTTGCCCTCTGGAGCGCCCGCCAGCGCGGCAGGTGTAGGGGTGATATTCGCCGTGGGAATGTTGTCTTCGCCGAATGGAAGATCGTCACCCTGAGCGGCAAGCTGCAACAGCGCCGCTTTGAGCTTCGCCGCATAGGCACGCGCGCCATCGCCGGGAGCCGCTGCGGTCACCACCTCCATAATCGCGGTGACAAGCGCACCACGCAACTGCGCCAGGGCTTCGGGGTCGGGACTAGCAGCGGGCTGCTCGGTTGCGGTATTGGCGGGCTGGCTGCCACTGGAACTCACGCTTTGGCTGGCGGATGCGCCGTTGCTCGCGTGGATGGCGCCGTCGCCATCATCTGCGCTGCGTCCCGCGCTGCCGTCTGCGCTGCTGCCTGCACTGCTGCCGTCGCCGCTATTATCGTCTCCACTGGATGCGTTCGCGTTGCCAGCATCGTCGCTGCCGCTCTCGCTACGTTGGTCTCCGCTGGAGTCGCCACCCCAGCCGCTGAGCAGCAGACGCATGCCCGTCCGCAGCGTATCGGTGAAGGCGGAGCCAGTATTATTGGGCACGGCCAGCACCATGGGCTTATCGAGCGCTTTGGCATCGGGCACATAGCAATATTCCGGCGGAATCGGCGCGCTGGCTACCGCCTGCCGGGCAAGAGAGGCTACCAGGCTGGTGCGCCCCTGGCCGCTGGCGCCGCCAACGTAGAGATGCCCATCAGGCGAGCCATCTGAGAGCCAACTACGCACGTAGTTTGCCAACTGTGGCTGAAAGGCGACCGAAATGAGTTGCGCCACCCAGTCTTGCAGGCGCAGATCCGCGCGAGTCGACGCCTCGCTGGCCACGTCGCCAAACTGCGGCACGTCGCGTCCCTGAAATGGGCGCGTCAGCGACTCGCGGTCGGCATCGGAGAGGTGGTCCCAATCAGCGCGTCTCAACAATTCGTCGGGGTTGCGAATCGGCTGCGGTCCTGGAACATTCGCTCCGGGATATTCAGGCTGCTGTTGTGGATTATCGCCGGGTGGCCGTCCGAACATATGCTGTATCTCCCTCTTGTCGCGACGATGAGACTCAGGCCTCCACACCACACTGTGGCTGAGTATGGAGAGCAGATGAGGTGCGCGGACTCATCCTATCACGCCAGGGCCGAAGCTGACGAGTGATGTTGGTCACTTCTCAGGCTGAGGGTGCAGGTCGCCACATGCCGAGGCGAGTACGCGCGGGGTTACGCGCTAGTTGCTGTATCATAGCGTTGATGCGTATCCGTTCGCAATCCTCTGAGTCAAGCGAATCAAGGGAGAAGATATGACCGACCCAATGCCACTGCCGCCTTTTGCGCCGTCACCGCCACGCGCGCCGGGATTCGCGCGTTTTCATCTCTGGCTCTATCGCTCCACCAGGGGCAGACTGGGTGGCAAGTTGGGTGCGCGTCCGTTTCTGATGCTTACTACCAGCGGACGCAAATCCGGCAAGCGCTACGCCATCCCGCTGGAATACCACACCGACGGACAGACGCCATATCTCATTGCATCCAACTTCGGCAGGAATTACCCGCCCGCGTGGTATCTGAACCTCCAGGCGAACCCCACCGTAGAGATTGAACGCGACGGCGAGCGCCAATGGGCAACGGCCCACGTGGCAGACGACGCGGCTCGCGAGCGCCTGTGGCCTGGTTTGGTGCGCATTGCGCCATATTACGCGCGCTATCAGGCGCATACCACCCGCGAGATACCACTGGTGATGCTGCACCCCATTATGTAAGCGTCAGCGCCGCCCTCGCAGACGCCTCAATCAGCGGAATGCTGGCTGTCTGCATCCTCGCCAGGATTCCATCTGTATTCTGCCACCGCGCACCTCTCCTGAAAACCGAGCCGCTGATAGATGGGATAGCCCATCTCGGAGGCGGCGAGAATGGCACGCTGGCAGCCTGCGGCCTGTGCATCGTTGAGCGCCGCGAGGGTCATCGCCGCACCGATGCCTTTCCGCCGCGCCTCTGGCAATGTCGCCACGTTATAGATGCCCGCGATACCATCCTTCAGCAGAAGCGATGTAGTCGCGACGATCGTGCCATTCAGGCGTCCGGCATACTGAAACAGCGGATCGGCATAGCTCAACTGCCGAAATGCCGGGCGCATAATCGCCTGGTCGTGCTCGCTGAAGCCAAAACCGTTCAAGCCTACATTCAACCACTGCTCAAACGTCGCATCGTCGCCGATCCGCTCGATTTGGAGCCCTTCGACGGGCGACAGCGATGGCAGCGGCTGGGCAAGATCAAGCGTCATACCAGGGGAACTGCCCGCGTGCGTCAGTCCGTACGCCTGAAGATGCGCGCCGAGGTCGCCTGGCTGGGTAGACGGCCAGATGTACCAAAGCAACGGCAACCGCCGCGACTGAAATGGCGCCAGTATGGCGGCAATCTTTTCACGCGTCGCCTCCGGCGAGAGATCAGCTGGCAAGTGCGTGGAAACCACGCCATTCATCATGGGATGCATCGCGCCGCTCATCACCCAGAAGCTCTCGGTATCCTCATGCGCCTCCGCACCAGCGACCAGCGTGGCGACGAGCCGCAAAAATGCCTGGTAGCTAGCCTCAATTGCGGCAGACTCCGCAGCCGCATTACCAGTCGATTGGTCACTCATGGCTGACCTCCAATGCTCATCGCAGGTCTCAGGCATACTCAATCACTCTAGCATACCAGCTATAGCTTTGGGTAATGGGGGTTATTGCTAGCAGCCATCGCTGGCAATAACGCCTCTGTGGTGCTATTGATTTGCGAAATGCCGCATATGGGTGGGATACTGACACCTGCTCCTGGTCCGAATGCTGCGACCGGGGAGGGCTGCCGTGCCACAAAACGACGAATTGTGGCACAATAGGGAAACATGTGGCAATTCGAGCCAATCGGTACCAGAAAATGCCACCGAGCGCGAAGCGTCAACGTATCATCGGTAGCAGCCGCGCGCAATGAAGCGTCGCGGGGATGGTGAATGGATACAATAGGGCCAGGACGAGTGGTGGTGCGATGCTGTCTGCTGGAGAGTGGAGATTGACAAGCCCGGCGCGCATATTTGTCAGCCATACACCCGAGGATGATGAGTTCTGTCAGGACCTCGTGGGCG
This sequence comes from Ktedonobacteria bacterium, assembly GCA_027307065.1. Taxonomy (GTDB): domain Bacteria; phylum Chloroflexota; class Ktedonobacteria; order Ktedonobacterales; family JADMIN01; genus DAHUXT01. Next base: position 24,700 of record DAHUXT010000007.1, on the reverse strand, counting down.
CGTTGCGTAGTGCTGGCGCGGATGTGTGGTCGAACGACCATCACTACTCTCTGAGCCAACTACTGCCAGTGATCGAACCAGAGGTACGCGCTCGCCCAGTCTTCGTCGTCATCCTCTCACCTGCCGCGCTCCGCTCCGGCACAGTGACCGCCGCATGTACCTGGGCGGCGACCTACCTTCGCCATGATCCGACCCGCCTCTTCCTGCCGGTGCTGGCACAGCCCGTCGACGACGCTTCGCTTCGCGCCTTCTTTGAAGGATTCCATACCCAGCCGACGATGCCCATCATCCAGACCCTGCCGCGCGATCAGGCTATCCTGGCGACGCTGCGATCGCTCTCGCTGCTGCCCACCATCGAGGCGCTGCCGTCACCCATATATTCTCAACCCACGCAACCAATACAACAACCGATGCCACAACCGATGCCACAACCGATGCCACAACCGATGCCACCGATGCCGCTCGATAGCTCTAGCGGATACGGTGACCACGGCAGCAATCCCAATTATGGTGGCCCCACTGGCCCGCGAAGCAATCCAGACAAAGGTCGGTTTAAGGTCGTCACCGCGCCGCCGCAGCACACACCACACGCGCCGCACGCGATGGTTGGTCCGCACGCCGACGACGATGTCGAAAACCTGATTATCCAGGGCAATACCCTGCGGACCCAGGGACGCCGCGATGAGGCGCTGGTGAGTTTCCAGCAGGCGATGCAGCGCAATCCACAATCACCGCAGGCATGGTTCCATCTTGGCTTCATGTACGCCGAGTTGGGACGCTATCCCGAGGCGCTGGCCGCCTACGATCAGGCGCTGGCACTCGACGAGCAGTTCGCGCTGGTCTGGGCAAGCAAAGCGAACGTGCTGGTGCAACTGCGACGCTACGACGAGGCATTGACTGCCTGCGATGGTGCGCTCGTGCTCGACCCCAACTCAGACTTCGCCTGGAACAACAAGGGCGTCGCACTCGCTGGACTTGGCAGGCCTATCGAAGCGCTGGCCGCCTATGATTCGGCATTGACGCGCAACCCCAACTCCTCGGACTACTGGCGCAACAAGGGACTGGTGCTCGCCGGAATGCAGCGCTACGACGAGGCCATTGCCGCCTATGATAGCGCGCTTGCTCACGCCCCAAGCTTCGGCGCAGCCTGGGCCAGCAAAGCCACGGCGCAGTTCCGGCTGGGCCGCTATGAAGACGCGCTCTACGCCAGCGAACGGGCACTCACCCTCATGCCAAACTCCGCGTCGAGCTGGAATCGCAAAGCCAGCACGCTGGCCCGGCTGGGGCGGCACAACGAGGCACTGCTTGCCTGCGATCGCGCCCTCGCGCTCGATCCATCGTTCGTCGCCGCGTGGAGCAACAAAGGTGGTGTGCTCGCCGCTCTGGGCCGCCACGACGAGGCACTTGCCGCCTGCGACCGTGCTCTGACACTCGACTCGCGCTATTCCCCCGCATGGACCAATAAAGCGGCGGTATTGCGAGCGCTTGGGCGACTGGATGAGGCAAGTGACGCGGAGCGTCGGGCGCACGGTATACATAGCTAACAGGCGCGGCGAACATCGCTGGGATGCGAAACGGAGAGAGCAGCGAGGCGCCTAGGAAGCGGGCGTTGCCAGCCGGGGAAGCGATCAGCGGATCGTGTGACTCTTTCATTATACCCCAGGGACGGACCGCTTCGCACCGTCCATTCGTCCAATAGCATTTCGCCGCGTCAGAACGCATACTTCTTCCGTGCGAAAGGTCGTCTGCGTTCCGCGAGGAGTCCGTACGGGTTGAGAGGGGCGTGATGGATACTGCTGATCTGCATGTGTTGCTGTTTGAAGCGGTGGAAGACGGTTTTCTGATTGCGTTCGCGGGCAGCGAAAGCCTGTTTTCTCCGGCTGTGCGCTCAGTGGTGAGCCTCGATCCCTGGCAGCGCCGCTGGATCGCCGAGGAGCGCATCTGGTGGATTTCGCAAGATGCCATCTCGCGGCTGGCACGCTGCATTCCATCGCTGGCCGAGGCGCTGGACCAATGGCATCAGCGGTCGCCCCGCATTGAGGACGACATCACCAGTTTCTACGCCAACATTCGCCCCCGCGCACAGCGGCGCGTTTATATCCCGCGCGACATCGAGTCGGCCTATCGCGTGCTGCAGCTGCCGCCGGGCGCGCCCGCCGAAGACGTGACCGTGGCCCGCCGCGCCCTCGCCCGCCAGTATCACCCCGACGCGGGCGGCGGTCATACGATGATGGTCTCCATCAACCTCGCCGCGGACTCCATCTTGCGCTGGCTGCACCAGACCGTCTGAGGCCACATGCGTCGCCCACTATGGTATACTCCACTCGTCAACGATACGTCTAGAATCAGGCTGACTATGTTCTTCGCACGCCTCGAACAGCCGCCCTGGTAGGTCGCCAATCGCACCGGTAGCCAGGCTGCCTCGGGCCGGAACAACCACCGGCTCTATTTTTGTTGCCCCGCACGCCTGCTGAGAGATACCCCCGACGCGCTCGACGGCGGTTGACGCCGCTCAATACGCCGCGCCACACACTCGCCACCAGCCCACATATGTCGCAAGGGCCGTCTCTCAGGCTGCCCATACGTCCGCCTGTTCGCACCTCTGGGCGTCCAGCCACGTGCCCGCGCGCCACCTGCCGGTTTGTCACTGCTCGATTGTTGTTCGACATGACAGACCGGAGGATTTCTGTGGAACGCATCTGTGGCAAACACGGCCAGGAGATATCAACTCACGAACTCATCGCATCCGCCGCCGCCTATCCGGACGTGCTGATTGACCTCGGCACCGGTGACGGGCGATTTGTGCTGCGCACAGCGCGCGCGCATCCAGTACAATATGTTATTGGTGTCGACGCTTGCCGCGACAATCTACGCGAGGCCTCGCGACATGCGCCATCGAACGCGCTATTCCTGATCGCCAACGCGCTTGCCCTGCCCAATGACCTGCGTGGGCTGGCCAGCGCCATCACGATCAACTTTCCTTGGGGCACATTGCTCACCGGCCTGTTAGCGGATGACACGCCGCTGTGGGCAACGCTGGCGTCGCTGGCGCGTGCCGGGGCGGCGCTGGAGATCCGGCTGAACGGCGGCGCGTTGGCCGAGGCTGGCTGGACGCTCGCATCAGGTGGTCAGCAGGTACGGCGGCTGGCGCGCGCGGCGGGATTTCATCTTGCCGCTCCACGCGCGCTGACGGCACATGACCTGCGCGCCTGCCCGACGACCTGGGCCAGACGGCTTGCCTTTGGGCGCGACCCAAACGCACTCTATCTGACGGGCACTTATACTGAAGTACATATGGATGCCGCCAGAATGGCAACCGACCAAGAGAGGTACAACCTATGGCACGCGCATTCTCGATAAAAGACGCCGCCGAGCAGCTCGATAAGTTCCCCGCGATGCTCACGCACGAAGGCGCGACTCCGGTGGTGGCTGTCACCCGGCGCGGCATGCCGGTGCTGGCCGTGCTGCCGTGGGATCTCTATGTTGGGCTGCTGCAGACGCTCGCCGACCTGCCCGGAGACGTTGTCGGTACACAGATGGAAGGCCTTCGGGCACTGCTGGCCGATGCGACCACTCCGCTGACCCCGGAGGCTCCCGCTGCCGTGCCACGCACTCGCCAGCCGCACCGCCGTCGGCCTGGGCGTTAGCAACGGGAAGATAGAGCGTGTCTGTGGCACATGAACAGCCCCCTCCCCATAACGGGAAGGGGGCAAGAAGGGGCCACAGAAGGGGTTTCGCTTTACCCCTCGCTGCTCTCGTACTGCTCTTTGATTTGCGACACAATGGTCGGATCGAGCAGGGTCGTGGTATCGCCGAGGACACGCCCCTCCGCGATGTCGCGCAGCAGACGCCGCATAATTTTGGCGCTGCGGGTCTTGGGAAGTTCCATCGTGTAGTAAATGCGCTTGGGCCGGGCCAGGGCGCCGATGCCCCGGACGACATGCTCCTTCAGTTCGGCGGTGAGCGCATCGTTGGGAGTGTAGCCGCCTCGTGGCGTGACGAAGGCGACAATTGCCTGGCCCGTCACTGGATCGGTTGCCCCGATGACCGCAGCCTCGGCCACTGCCGGATGGCTGACCAGCGCGCTTTCCACCTCCATCGTGCCGATGCGATGTCCCGAGACGTTCAGCACGTCGTCGACACGCCCCAGCAGCCAGAAGTAGCCGTCGTCATCGCGGCGCGCGCCGTCGCCCGTGAGATAGAGTCCCGGATATTTGCTCCAGTACGTCGCCACGTAGCGGTCGGGGTCGCCCCAAATCGAACGCGACATTGCGGGCCAGGGACGCGCAATCACCAGGTTGCCGCCGGTGTTATTCGGCACCGGGTTGCCCCCATCGTCCAGAACCGTCGCCTCGACGCCAGGGAATGGGCGAGTGGCCGAACCGGGTTTGGTCGCCACGATGCCGGGCAACGGCGTAATCATAATCATGCCAGTCTCGGTCTGCCACCATGTGTCCACAATGGGGCATTTCCCGCCGCCGCCGATATGCTCCTGATACCACATCCACGCTTCAGGGTTGATCGGCTCGCCCACTGTCCCCATCAGCCGCAGCGACGAGAGATCGTGCTTCGCGGGGTATTCGTCGCCCCAGCGCATGAATGTGCGGATCGACGTCGGCGCGGTGTAGAGGATAGTAATCGCGTATTTCTCGATCAATGCCCAGAAGCGATCCTTATCGGGATAGTCGGGCGCGCCCTCATACATCACAACGCTCGCGCCGTTCGCCAGCGGTCCGTAGACGATATAGCTGTGGCCTGTCACCCAGCCGATATCCGCCGTACACCAGTAGACATCTTCCTCCTTGAGGTCGAAAATCCACTCGTGGGTCAGCGAGACGCCGGTGAGGTAGCCGCCGGTCGTGTGAAGTTGGCCTTTCGGCTTGCCGGTCGTGCCAGAGGTATACATAATGTAGAGCGGATGCTCGCTATCCACCGGCTCTGGATCGACCAACCGTCGCGATTCTCTGGAAACCGCTTCATGATACCAGACATCGCGCCCTTCCTTCATGTTGACCTGGCGGATATCTGGCCCCACCCGCTGGATGACCAGCACATGCTCGATGGTCGGCGCATCCGCCACCGCCGTGTCGGTCGTATCCTTGAGCGGAACAATGTTGCCACGCCGCCAGCCGCCATCCGCGGTGACACAGAGCTTGGCCTGTGAATCGTTGATACGGTCGCGCAGCGCCTCGGCGCTGAATCCGCCGAAGATCACCGTGTGTGGCGCACCAATGCGGGCGCATGCGAGCATCCCAATCGCCAGTTCCGGAATCATCGGCATATAGAAGGCGACACGATCACCTTTCTTGATGCCGAGATCCAGCAGCACAGCGGCAAAATTGTTGACTTCGCGGTAGAGATCATGGTAGGTGAGCACACGGGTATCGCCCGGTTCGCCCTCCCAGATGATCGCCGCTTTGTTGCGCCGCGACGTGGCGTTGTGGCGGTCAACGCAGTTGTACGATGCATTGAGCTGGCCACCCACGAACCACTTCGCCCAGGGCGCGTTCCATTCGAGCACGGTATCCCATCGCTTGAACCAGTCGAGCCGGTTGGCCGCCTCGGCCCAGAATCCTTCGGGATCATCGTGCGCGCGCTGGTACACCGCCTCGTCGCGAACATTCGCGTGTGCCGCGAATTCGCTGGACGGTGGGAACCGCCGGGTCTCCTGCAAGAGCGCGTCAATGTTTGCCGATGTGCCAGAGGAGTCCTGTGGTGCTGACATGCATGCCCCCTTGACAGAACGAACGTTCATACGAACATTAGCCGCATCGGGCGGGCGAGAGGCGCAACACCCTTTGGGCCATGACTTTCATTCCGCTGGGCATGCGCCTTGTTTACGCTCGTCAACACCATGATACCAGATAAATTGGGAGGATAACATTGCGATACATTGCGACACTCCAAAAAGGAGAGTAACTATGTTACACTAAGCGCAAGAATCATGGCACGATACTGTTGAGGTTGCCCGATTCAAGTACGAAGGGAGGATAGGTACCAGACGATACCGCACTCATTGTGCATACTGTGCATACTGTACATCTGGTGAAGAACTGTAGACTGCTTCACCTCGCTTTCACGCGATGGTCGCGTCCCGGTCACCGACACGGAGTTGTGTTGGCGACTCATCTTCCTGAGAGAACAGATCGTTCTTTCGCTGAGGAGAGGAGTTCTGACTCGTGGCAGACAGTAAGGCACCCCTGCTTGCCGATCCCGCTCCCTTGGGATTGTGCGGATTCGCACTCACCACATTCATACTGAGCCTCTGGAATGCCGGCGTACTCGCCGGAAGTGACGTGAAAATCGTCATCGGTCTCGCGTTCTTCTACGGTGGCATTGCGCAGCTGCTCGCCGGCATGTGGGAGTTCCGCAACGGCAACACCTTCGGCGCAACCGCGTTCTCGTCCTACGGCGCGTTCTGGCTTTCGTTCGTAGCACTCCTCATTCCCGGGTTTGGCGTTTCGTTTGGCGAAAAGGCGGGGCCATCCGGCACCGCGGTCGCTTATTATTTACTTGGCTGGGCTATCTTCACCGCGCTGATGACGCTCGGCACCTTCCGCCTCAACGGCGCGCTCGTCGGCGTATTCGTGCTGCTGACCATCACTTTCCTGCTGCTCTCCATCGGCGCTTTCAACGGTGCGGCCGCGGGGAGTGGCCTGACACAGATCGGCGGTTGGGTCGGCATCCTTACCGCCATCGTCGCGTGGTATACCGCCCTTGCAGGTATCCTGCGTGGCGTCTCTGGTGGCAAGATGGCCCTGCCGATCTTCCCAATGGGCGCTTAACGGTCTAACGTCCCTGTACGACGTTCCCGGTATTCATGTCCCCCGGCCCAGCCGCCTGGTGCTTTCCTGGGTCGGGGGCTTTGTGCGAGAGACGGCTAATAATGCTAGCCGCGCGCCTTGATCCCCTGTGCCACATGATAGGCCAGCGCCATTGTCGAGAGCATCGGGTTGACGCCTGACGCCGTGGGAAATCCGCTGGCATCGCCGATGTAAAGTCCTTCGACACCATAGACGGCCCCAGCGGGACTGGCTACCGCCGTCTTGGCGCTGCCGCCGAGCCGACATGTGCCCATCTGGTGCGCTGTGCCCACGATCACCCGATTCCGCGCAATGCCGCGCCGCTCGATCTCCCCCAGGAATCGCTTGAATCGGACCTCAGAGACGGCGCCTGGCTTGCCCTGCTCGCTCTGCAACGAGAGGAGCGGCGAGAAGTTGTGATTGATCCTCGTGCCACCGCCAGCGAACACGATGCGCGTCACCTCCTGTAGGCCGCGCACCAGATGGCGCCGGTCCGTCTCGTTGGGCCAATAGTGCAGTATGGGATCACCCTGCTTATCGAGCGTGATATGTCCCTCGCCGGTGTCGCGCGTCAGCACGATGAAGACCGCCTGATTGCGGATGCGTGTCATGAGTTGCTTGAGTTCCTGGCCGCTGCCCCAGGAGGTTGCCAACCCCAGCAGGCCGGGGTGTGCGGGCATCACCTCCAGCCGGAAACCATAGTCGCCACGCAGATGAGCAAAATGGTCAGAATAGATGGTCTGCAGGCTGCCTGTCCACGTCTCGACGGGATCGGGATATTCGCCGCCGCTGGCGACCACCGGATGCAGGCGCAGATGACGACCGATGTTGGGGTTCTCCAGCCCGGAGCGTAGCAGCAGCGCCGGAGATTCTACCGAGCCGCCCGCGACGACGACTATTGGCGCCCGCACAACCACTCGGCGTCGCTCCCCCGTGGTGCTGTCGGGCGCCCAGCCCTCCACACCCATCACTTTGCCGCGCTCGATGATCACGCGCTCCACGGTGCAGCGCACAAGCACCCGAGCGCCCTGATCGTAGGCGTCTTGCAGATAGGTAAGCATGGTCGATTGTTTGCGCCCATGTGGGCAACCAAAGCCACAATAGCCGCAGCGTTGATCACAGTCTGAGGCGTTACGCGGGATGGCCTCCCAGCTATAGCCAAGCGCCTCGCAGCCCCGCCGGAGCGCCTCGTTGTTGCGGTTGGGCACGCTGTCGGCCGTATTGACGCCGATGCGCTGTTCTACCGCGTCGAAGCCACGCGCATACGCTGGCGCGGTGGCGCCGGTCAGCCCGTACTCACGTTCCCACTCGGCCAGCACCTCTGGCGGCGTGCGCAACGATGTACTCCAGTTGACGACCGTGCCACCACCCAGACACGAGCCTGCCTGCACAATCACCGAGAGATCGGCCGTGGAGAGCATGCCCCGCCGCAAATAGAGCTCCGGCATCATCTGTGCCTCGACCCCGGTAAAGTCTGACTCGCTGAAATAGCCGCCCTTCTCGAGGATCATCACTTCTTTGCCAGCCGCAGCCAGTTCACTCGCCACCACGCCGCCACCCGCGCCAGAGCCAACGACGACGGCATCGGCGGTCAGCGTCAGGTCGCCGTGCACGTCGAGGGGGCGGATGCGCTTGGGAAAGGTCGCGGGAGATGGTGGCGCGGGCGGCATGGGGTAGGAGAGGGTTGGCCAGTTGGGATTGGCGCCGTCGGCAGTTGGCGCGCCAAAGTAGATAAAGCCTGTCAATCGCTTCAACCCCTGGAACCCCTGGCGAAGCGCTGGCAATGAGCTATCGCGCATCTTGCGGAGCGCCCTCTCGCGGGTCGCAAGCGACATGCGATCGAAACGGCCTGGCCTCCCTACTACCATCATGCCAAACATCGGCTTGCCCATGAGGCTCAGCAATTGCTGGAATTGCGCGCGTGTCTCGGGCGACTGCTGGCTCAGCGCCTCGGCCATCAACGTGGCCACGCCAAGGTCGCTTGCTGATCGCGCATAATATCCGGCTGGATCACTCTCGCCGGTGGGGGGAGGGGTTGGCGGAAACAACGCCTCACAGACGGCTTCGAGCGTGCGCATCTCGGCGGGTGAGAGCCAGTCGGTCGTCGTCGCTGATGCCGCGGGTTGCTGGGTGGTTGCCATGGTCCATCTCCTTAGATGTCCAGCCGCATTGTACAGTCGCATTGTACACCTCAGCGACAGACGGCAATAGCCGCGAGCTCACCAACCATGCAATCAGCCGCGGGCGTCCATGGTCACGCGGAGGCGCCATCCGATGCCAGTGACCACGCCGGAGCATGGAGACCAAGCTGTTGAAATATCCGCTGGGCATCCTCCGCCGAGCGCCCATGAAAGTCCGGTTGCAGGCGGTCGTGGTACCACAAGCGGGAGAGATCCCAGGTCTGGTCAAGTGTCAGGACTTCGCCGCGTGGACGGTTCTCGCGCACGCACCAGGCGTCGATATCATCTTCCGACCGGAAGAGGAGAATTGTCGCTCAGGTATCTATCAGGTCGTCGTACCAGCGCTGGAAGGGCAGGGGAAAGTGGACGAGTTCGCCATGTCCGTGTACCTGGTTCCCGGAAATGCTCAGCATCACGTGCGTATGCTGAGCGTCCGTGACGTGCGCCTCGATCTCGGCATCCACGTGGAGTGCGGCTGGTATGCCCAGCATATCCCAGGCGCAATTCGCCCAGTAGCCATGTCCATTGGCGCGCACACGGAACGGCGTCGAAATGCCAGAAAACGGATGCGCCATGCGAATATCCAGTGTTTCTGGGTCCAGAAAGAGCGCGTGACGGCGGTTCAGACGCTGGTAGGCGGTGTCGGCGCGCTCATGGGTCAGACCGAGCGCCACCGCAGCCTCGTCGACGGTAGGCGGACGCTCGTTGTCCACGAGGAAGTCGTAGACAAACGCCCGCACGGCCCAATCCAGGTCGTCCACGCCGTCAAGGTCATTCGCATGCATCGGATGTACTCCTCATTACTCGAGGCTGCCCGTGTCTCGTAATACGCATGGCGATACGCATCGAGGAAGCATTATAGTAGTTTTATCATCGGCGGTTACACACCGATCAGCAACAAGATTACCTGACCTTCAACGCACTCAGACCCATGCAGACGATCCGCACCTAAAGGAAGGATATTGCCAATGGCAATGGCCTCTGTCAGAGAACAACTTGCGCGCGGATTCCAGCGTTCGACGGCGTCGCGCGCCAGCATCAAGAGCAGCGGGAGCTTCCTCAGCCTATTCAGCATATACAGTTTCGCAAGCGTGAGCAGCCTGGCGAGCGCGGCCAGTGTGCTCAGTATCGGCAGCGTGGGCAGCCTGCTCAGCATCGGCTCCAGCGGCAGCATTTTGAGTATCGGCTCCACTGGCAGCATCCTGAGTATCGGAGCGGCTGGCGGCATCTTACGCATCGGCGGGCGTAAGGCGGCGACACGCTAGCGAGCAACGTAGCTGACAACGCACCGCAGGAGCATCGGCGATGAAGATCCCCAACGGTCGGTGTTTCGCCGTAACCGCGGATGGTATGCGCACGCACTCGTCCTCTTGCGATTATCGCTCTCCTCCACTTCGTCCGGAGGAACAACACAATTCGATGTATAAAATAGGTATCAACGCAGGTGAAATCGAGTGTCCGACGCGAGTCGCAATACCGTTCGCCTGCAGTATATCAAGCAGGTTATTTTATATCGTGAACAGCCATGAAGTAGGAGCGACGGACAGCCATTATCACCTGGCTGGACGATTCACTGTGTACCGTTTGGAACTCAATCTATCCTGCTGGATGGTAGTAGGCAGTGACTAGGGGCGACTTAAAATACAATGGTAATAGGCCCACCATTACCTATACCGATTGCAGAGTATCGCGTATTACGGTACAATACGAGCGAAACACTGATAGTAGAGTTTCACTGCCCACGAAAACACTCCGATATCGTTCTCCAAGTTCAATTTTCTTGGCGCGAATTGCTGTCACGATCACCGGTGAGATGGGGAGGTAGACTGTGAACAATAAGGTCGAATTAGCTACACGCCTTCAGTTTCGCGATTGGCTCCGTCAGGAGCTGAGAACCCTGGATTTTTACCAGCGTCGCGGGGACCATTATCTGATACGAGAATTCGCGAAATATTGCGCGGAAAGAGGGTCCCCGATTGATGAGGCCTCGCTCGGACGGTATCTTCGCGACGACGAACCAGTGCTTCCCACACCTGAGCGCTGCCGCGCGCTTGCCCGCGTACTCGATTATGCGCCAATTCAGGTGCTCATACAGGCTGGCTACCTTGAGGGTGACGATCTCTTCAAACCGATTCCTAAGGGTACCCCCGCAGACAAGGTTGCTCAGGAATTGCTGACCCGAAGGGCGGTGGTGTCCCAGGCTGCTAAGAACGCGAGTGATATCGCGCCTCTTGCCGTCATCGTCGAACAGATGCAGCAATCCACTGGCGAAATGGTCGAGCGGATGGCGGCTGGCGACACGGCTCCTACGTATCGCAAAGAACTGGAAAAGCTGGCGTCGCGCAAATCTGTCGGGCCAGCGGCGTCCGCCGCGCTTGCTCTCGAAGAGTTCAACAAGGCGCAAGAGCATGTGGGCGCCACCGAACATCAGCCAGTCGCTACCAAGAAGCGCGGAGCGGTGGCGAAGTAAGCGGATCGCTCGTCACCTTTGTGCGCAGTGTGGCTGAAGCATGCGGGCGTCAGCCTCATAGCCGCCTGTGCAGCGATTGAGCGCATAGAGAGACTCAGAACGCTGGGACTCGCGCTCCACTGAGCAATACTACGTGAATCAATACGCCGTCGCGTCATAGAGTTGTAGAATGGCTCGCCAATTTCGTGGCGGACTCACAGGTCCAGGGGGAGACAAGCACCAGATACCGTGGACACGTTTCCGTCGCGACCGCGCAGCCGCCGCTGCCAGCACAGGCTATACTGCAGCTTGCCAGGTAGGTGTGCGATGAGCGCAAGTGAGAGGTGAACGTCCCACGATGCTCGTTCGACCTTCAGAAGGAATATCCCCAGCACTGGCGCGACCGCGCAGGCGAAGCCGGGCACGGCGATTGATCCTGGCTGGCGTCGCCCTCGTCATCCTGCTCGCCAGCTTCGAGATCGGCATTCGTCAGGTCTCACCTGACGCCGTGCAGGTGAGCGCATACACTGTCGACGGTGGACCCCCGTTTGCCACTCACGACATCACCGACGCGCGCATCGTCGCGGATCTTTACACCCGGATCAATGACCTCCCGATCGTCTGGTACTCGGCGATCAATCGTTGTCCAGCGCCTCAATCCAACACGGTGTATTACCACGTCGACTTCACGCGTGCGGGCGTCCTGATCGAAGGGGCCGCCCTGGTGGAAAAGGGCTGCTCGGTGTGGGATGTCGTGCGCGGCGGTATCCCCGTTGCGCACAACGACCCCAATGGCCAGACGCAGGTCATTCTGTCTGAGGCGCAGCTGCCGTAATCCATCGCTGAGTGCTGAGTGCAAGCTGAGCCTCTTCTCGTACCGTTTCTAGTTCATCTCGCGAGTGCTGTGGCACCGCTTGTAGCGAATCGCGGCACAATGGCGCTGGCGTGCCCACTGGCGCGGTCGAGCACTACAGAGCGACGCGCGCGAGAACGTGTAGCGCGATCAGTTCGGTGAGCGCGGCAACACTACCGGTGACGACCAGTTCGGCGCCCATAAAGAGGATCACGAGAAAGCGCTCCCGGCGAATGAATCCGCCACGATTTCGATTCCCCGGGCGATAGAGTACATCTCGCTCTAGTGTATAGACACCACGGGTCGTCACTGTTTGGATTGATGACTCCAGTGGGATCGTGATTTTGACGAAGACACCCGCGTCACACAGACGCCTCTCGATGGCTCCGAGATAACTGATGCGCAAACTTATGACGGCACTGTAGCGATTGAGCAACCGAATCCAGGTGATATCGAAGAGCCAGGCAAAGGCAGTGATGAGGCCCAAGATGGCGGTAGCCCACCATGATGTCAGGTGACTGGCCACAAAGACAGCACCCATCGCGGTCAGAAACACGATGTTAATGCCCGTGAGGAGGTCATTGGTAGTTTGGCGTCGATGGCTGAGTTTGGTGGTTTCATCCATAACAGCGTAGTATTCTTCACGATCAGCCGCCATGGTTGAGTCTGCCGCAAGCGGGTGCGCCATGCTCACTCCTTCCCCTCGACTCCCAGAGCCAGTCGTCCTTCAGAATGATGCCGCTACTGTACTACCATAACGTCTACTTGTCTAGCGATAGATGCTACATCAAGTATGATAGATGTTGGTTGGCTAGCCACCGAAGAAGACACCAGCAGACAAGGCGCTCCGTTGGCTTCTCTCGTGGGATTCTGCGCTACGTTCGCGGTGCCTCTCCATGGACCTGCTGGCTGGGCTGCGCGCTTTGACTTTCGCGGTTTCGCACGGTACAATGACCGCGAGGTCGTGCTAGGTGGGGAGCCAGGGCTGCCCTGTTACCCGAAATGCTCTTGATGCGGGACTGAATTCCTGCTCTCGGTCGTACGCCTGACGATTCTGGATTTCTCAATGGTGTTGAGGATTCTGACCTCCGCGCGGCTGATGCTCCCGAACCCCGTCAGATCCGGAAGGAAGCAGCGGTAAGAGAACCTCTCAGGGTGCCGCGGAACCGTTGGGTCCGAGCTGGAGGGACGTCTGGGTCGAAGGGCGCGGATCAAAAGTGGGTGCACGACCCGCTTTTCCCTCTCCGAATCTCCGCGTTTGGCTGGTACCTTTTTCTGCCCTCACAGGACCACAATCGCTAGGGCACATGCAGGCAAAAGCGCGCTGCACGCCCGCACAAGGGACCGTAGTGGCCAGCCGCTACGTCGCACCGATTCCCTTCGTCTACAAGATATAATGGATGTATCGCGTGACAGCCAGCAGCTTACGTATCGCACGTGCATCGTCATGGCATCCAGCGCGCGGCCACAGACAGACCATTCAACCGAAACATCCCGATCAGTATTTTTGATAGAGTATTGATAGATTCGCCCCAGGAGCCTGGTGACTCCGGTGAGCTCGTCGGCGGCGAATATGGAGCAAAGGCATGGCATCGCAGTCTCTCTATCGCAAATGGCGCTCGCAAAGCTTCTCTGAGCTGGTAGGCCAGGAGGGAGTTGCGCGAACGCTGCTCAATGCGGTACGCGACGGCCGATTAGCGCATGCCTACCTCTTCTGTGGCCCACGCGGCACTGGCAAAACGAGCGTCGCGCGATTGCTCGCCAAGGCGGTCAACTGCCAGAATCCCAAGAATGGTGAGCCGTGCAACGAATGTATCTCGTGCCGGGAGATTACCGCTGGCCACTCGCCCGATGTCATCGAGATCGACGCAGCCTCCAATACGGGTGTTGATAACATCCGCGACTTGCGCGAGAACGTGAACCTGCTGGGCACTGGTGGCCACCACAAGGTGTACGTCATTGACGAGTGTTTTAGCTATGGTGAGTTAGTGACTCTTGCCGATGGAACCAAGATGCCGATCGGCAAACTCGTTGAATCACAATGGCAAGGCGAGGTTCTCTCATATAACAGCGAAACGCAGCAGATCGAGCCAAAGCGTATCGTTCGTCATATGAAGAAGGTCCCTGTTGCGCCTACCGTGAAGGTGACATTCGATAACAATCGTAGGATTATCTGCACGATCAACCATAAATTCTATACCCCTGATGGGCAGGTATGTGCAGGCCATTTGCAGGTCGGCCAGTTTGTCTACACCAACCGAGAACGCATTACGAGGCATCAGCGCGCGGTCATCAAGGGCGCGGCACTAGGCGATGGGCACATTGCAATGACCGGGAGCGCGATGCGTGCCCGCCTGTCCATAAGGCATGGCCTTGCGCAAAAAGAATACCTTGACTACAAAACGCAACTCCTCGGCGATTTAGTACGAAGTCCTGCCAGGTTTGAAGCTGGAGTCGGAACATACTCTAAGACAGGAACATATGCCGTCAGCACACTGAGCCGACCAGAGATAGCGCAAATCCATCGTGATCTGTATGGAACTGATGCAAGAAAGCGCATATCGCGTGAATTCCTCGACCAACTCGATGAGTTGGCACTTACGCTCTGGTATTTGGATGACGGCTCGCTGGTGACCCATAAATACCGCTACATCAAAGTGAATGGCGAAATATCTACATATCCAGCTACACGCTCCACGTTCAGCGTGTATGGTCTCACGGCAGAGGAAGCAAGTATCATCTGTGCCTGGCATCAAGAGCGTTGGGGAATCGAGAGTCGGGTAACTGTCACTGCAAGAGGCCCCGTTATCTGGCTCACACTTGCTGGTACATCGCGACTGCATGAGATAATTGCGCCCTATGTCCATCCTTCAATGGACTATAAACTTCTGCCTGCGTATCGCGGCCAGTTCCAGATGCCCGCAGAAGATGAGGAATCAAGTGGGCTTGCCGTCAGTGTCGTGAAATCCATCGAACAGGTAGCAGCGCCAGAGTTTGTCTATAACATCGAGGTTGCCGACAATCATAACTATTTTGTGCG
The DNA here is from genome assembly GCA_027307065.1 of Ktedonobacteria bacterium. GTDB lineage: Bacteria > Chloroflexota > Ktedonobacteria > Ktedonobacterales > JADMIN01 > DAHUXT01. Next base: position 9,375 of record DAHUXT010000007.1, on the reverse strand, counting down.
CGACATGCTTGTTGCCAATTGCCATATGCTCTCTGTCTCGGCGTTCAACGCGCTGCTGAAGACGCTGGAAGAGCCGCCGCCCCATGTCATCTTTGTGCTGGCGACGACCGAGGCGCACAAAGTGCTGGCCACCATCGTCTCACGCTGCCAGCGGTTCGACTTCCGCCGCATCCGCGTGCGCGATATCGTGGCGCATCTCCTGCGCGTGGCCCAGGGAGAAGGACTTCAGTTGGAGCCAGCCGCCGCCGAATTGCTGGCACGCGCGGCCCAGGGCGGCATGCGCGACGCACTCAGTCTGCTGGATCAGGCGATCACCTTCTGCGGCAACCAGATTGACGTCGAAAGTACCCGTCGCATGCTTGGGCTGGCGGACCCGGCGGCTCTGCGCACATTGATCGAAGCCGTGGCCGACCAGCACACCGCCGAGGGGCTGGAGCGCATTCACACGCTCGTCTCAAGCGGAGCCGATCTGCGCCAACTCACCGCCCAATATGCCGAAGAGTGGCGGGCGCTGATGCTGGCGCGTGCGGGCGCGGATGTCGAGACGATTATGGATCGCACCACCGAAGAGGCGCAGGCAACCGCTGCCCTGGCCGAACGTTTCTCGCTCGAAGAACTCGCGGCCTGTGCGCGGGTCTTTGGGCGCAATGAGCAGCCCGCGCGTGGACTGCCGGTGCCACAGCTCGCGCTGGAACTGGCCTTCCTCGAATGCGTCGGCATCTGCTCGCGCAATCACGCGGATGCCCAGCCACAACCGCGCACGCCGCAGGGCCAGCCATCTCCGACGATTCAGCCATCCCAGCAGACGCGACAGGCGCCGTCACGACGACACGAGACGCCGCAAGCCATGCCATCGAACGCTATGGGCGCTATGGGCGCTTCGGGCGATATAGGCAATATGGGAGATCGAGTAGAGACGTCCATTGCCGCACAGCTAATTGAGCATACTGAGCCCCCAGTGCCAACTGCGCCAACTGCGCCAGCGACACGCCCGGCCCCGCTAGCGCAGGAGCCGCGTCCACCACAGGCGTCCAAGACTCCACGCGCCGCACAGGCCGCAGGACCGCAGGATCCCGCACTGCTGGATACGCTGCACGACATTCAGCGCCGCTGGACGATGATCAAGAAGGTGTGCAAGCAGAAGAGTTCGATGGTCTCTGGCTTGCTCAGCGACGCGCAACCAGTGCAGCTCGAAACTGGCAATCCGCCGTCACTCGTGATTGCGGTGAAGTGGCCTTTCCATCTGGAGAAACTGCGCGAGCCGTCGAAGCGCGAGGCAGTCGAGTGGGCGCTTGAACAGGTGCTGGAACGGCCAATGCGCGTGCGGATGGTGCTTGGCGGCGAGGGCGGTGCAGGCCAGCCAGCAATGGCGCCGCCAGCCGGACCACAACGGCCGCCGGACGCGAACAATCCCATGAGCCAGCCGGACGCATCAGCGCCGAACAACATTGTGCCATTCCCAACACCGCAAACGACCGCGGCCGCACATCTGACACGCAGCCGCGACACCCAGCCACCCGCCGTGAATCTTTCGGCCACCGCCCCGATGCCCGCGCAACAGCCGAATCTACCGCAGGATGTCGACGCACTGGAACGCGAAGTGCGCACTGATCCTGTGATTCAGGAATTGATGCGCATGGGCGGCACGGAACTGGCCGAGGTGCGGCCCCTCGACGATGACGAACGCTCGTGAACGGCGAAGCGCCTGTCGATCTGGCTCATGATCTGGAACGGCTGCGTGCTGGCGAGCGCCCAACTGCCCGCTCCACGAGCGTCGATGCGCGGAAGGAATTCACCCAATGGCGTACTGCCATTGCCCACGCGCTGCTGGCTGACCTGCGACCAGGCGACCACACGCCAATGGTCTGGCTGCTGGAGCAAGAACGCGCCGACATCGCGTCTGGCAACACGACAGACGTCGAACTCCTCTATCGCTTGATTGCCGCGACGGCGCGCTTCGCCCAACCCGAGGATGCGCTGCTCATCTGGCGCGCGGCCCAGACGACCGACGAGACGCGCATCGGCGTGGACGTGGAACAAGCGTTACGCGCTGGCACAGAGGCCGTTCTGCGTAGACTCGAATGGTTGGTTACGAGCAACGGCGCCCAGGCGAAAGATGCCCAGGCGGCGCTGGCGTGGGTGCGCGAGGGCATCACCAACGGAGCGGCAAGTGATTTGCCCGCGTATTTCGCCTGGTCAGATGAGCGGTTTGGGCTGCACATCTCCGGCCCCACCTGACGAATCGCTGGTCCGGCGTCGCGTGACGACGCGTGCGACGTGTGAGCGGAGAACCCAGCGGTGCGACAGGGCGCTTCAGGGAGAGAGGCGTTCGATCTGCCAGTCGCCACTGGCGAGCAACCGATAGCGCAGGCGGTCGTGCAGGCGGTTGGGCCGCCCCTGCCAGAACTCGATGGCCGTGGGGATGATACGATAGCCGCCCCAGTTCTCCGGGCGAGGTATCACCTGGCTCTGATAGCGGGCGCTCAGCACGGCGACGCGTTGCTCTAAATCCTCGCGGCTGGCGATCACCTCACTCTGATGCGAGACACTGGCGCTCAGTTGGCTGCCAATGGGGCGGCTATAAAAGTACGCATCGGATTCCGCCGCCGAGACACTCTCCACACGTCCCTCGATGCGCACCTGCCGCTCCATTTCTGGCCAGAAGAATGCCAGTGCCGCCCATGGTGAATTCGCCAGTTCATGTCCTTTGCGGCTCTCATAATTGGTGTAGAAGACGAATCCACGCTCGTCCGCGCCTTTGAGCAACACCATGCGCACAGAAGGTCGCCCATCCGCACCCACCGTTGCCAGCGCCATCGCGTTCGGCTCCAGGGGAGTGGCCGCTCGTGCCGCATCAAACCATATCTGGAACTGGCGCAACGGGTTGGCGTCTACCTCGTGCTCGTCGAGCCCACGCTGCATATACTCTTTGCGAAGATCCGCGAACGACATAGAATATACTCCTCCGCTGCACACGCAATCTTGCGTTATCGCGTCATTGACGGCCGTCGTCATCAGTATAGCGCGAGGCGGAGCGTCGAGACGAAGGTGTGAGAACATGCGAGAAGAAGCGTGTCGCTCAGCGTGTAGCAATGAGAGTGCTGTGGCGTCCATGCCCTCAATCACCTCAATGGGCACTCAGCATTGAGGACGTCCTGGCAGGTATGCGGCTCTCGTCCATTCCGCGTAAGGGTGCGTCCCTGCGCCTCGCCAGGATAGCTTCAACTCATCGTAAGTGTACCTATTTCCAGCACAAGTCATGCCAGCACTTGCCCTTGTAACGAGGGAATCGCGGTACATCCGCGCCTGTGCAGATAGTCCCACAAACCTCGACGCCGCGCACGCCAGCTTGTATAGTCGCTCAGAGGTAAGGGAAATACCTGATGGTGTGCGGAGGAGCGGCACGGAAGGGAGGGAGCATCTGGGACAGGTGTGGATAGGACGCTTCTTGGTCAAGTTGATCGCCGTACGCGGTCTGCGCACGATGGCTGCATGCAGTGTTGTCGTGCTGGCGGCCGCGGTAGGCATCGGCACACAGCTTCACCCGATGGAGGCCAGTTCCGCGACGCACTCGCTGAGCATCACGTCGAACGGCACGTCGTGCGAAGGACAGGTGACATCGCCTGCCGATAAGTCCACCTGCTTTAGCGGCAACGATCTGCTCGCCAATAGTATTGCCCGTGCAGTGAGCATCGCCACCCGACCTACCCCGACGCCCGCGCCGAAGTCGCAGCAGACGACCAACACCTATCAAGCGCCCAATACCAATGGCCAGCCCTGCCACGACACCTATATGTTCGTGCCGAACATCACCCAGTGGACCACGCCGCCGGGCTGTTATGCCACTATTTTCGTCCCCGACCGCACGCAATACACCGCGCCCAGCACCTTTGGCTACTGCAACTGGTGGGTCGAGGCGCTGCATCCGAAGCAGCAAGATATCCTCTACGGCAGCGAATACCAGCGCTCGACATCGCCGGTGGTTGGCGCGGCGGTGTGGTTCCCGCCGAATGTAGAGGGCGCCAGTTCGGCTGGTCACTGGGCGCAATTGGTGGCCATCTCATCAGACCACTACTGGTTGCTGATCACTGAGATGAACTTTGGCTGGCGTGGCGGCGGCTTCGGCAAAGTAGACTACCGCTATGTGCATGTCGATCCTGGCGCAGGCATCGTCTACGTGCATTAGCGACGCATCCCACACGAACATAGACGCAGAGGCGCACTCAGCGAGATGCCGGGTGCGCCTCTTTGCTTCCTCTTTGCTTGCAGTGGCGTTGGTTATCCGAGGATGTGAATGACCCCGACGGCATTGAGGATCAGCGCCACGACGGCGATGATCGCCACGAGCACGACGATGATGCCGAGCATATTCATCGCGCCCGCCGCATTGGTCGGCACTGGAATATCGGGTATGCCGGGGTCAGGCACGCCCGGATCGGGGGTCCCGGTCGAGCCACCTGATTGCCCGCCAGGTGCGGGAGTGCCGGAGCCCTGGATCGGGAAGGGATTGCTATTGGCGGGCAGCGCCAGTTGCCCACCCTGGTCGAGCGTGGCGACGCGCGCGACAAAATCATTGAAGCCTTCGGTGCCCGCATTGCCGGTCAGCCGCTGATACGTCTCGCCAAGAGTCGCGCCGCCAGCGGTGGTGATCTTCGTCCAGTCGTAGCCAAGCTGGCTGTGAAGGTAGAAGAGGAAGAGCGTGGCGCAGCCGTTGCTGTTTTCATCCTGGTCGGTCGCGCTATTGCTATTCACGTAGTCGGCGTGGCCGCTGCTCCACCAGGACTGAATCGTCTGGGCGAAATCGGGCGCGAGATTCGGATTGCGCTCACCCGCCAGCACCCGCGAAAGTCCCTCGCCGTTGGTGTGCCCGCAGCTCCAGCCGTTATTGGCCGCCGCCTCGAAGACTTCGACGAGTTCCGCAACCATAAAACCATTGGCCAGATTGGCCGCCGGCTGAATATAGAGGTCGGTCGCATCGCAGCCAAAGTGGTATGCGCCGCCCGCCTGTGGATCTACCAATACTTCAATCGGCAGCGCGGTGCGTGGAGTGTTCTGGTCATCGCCTTCCTGTCCGGCTGGCAGAGCGATTCCGCCGAACCACTGCTTCACCGCCTGGAAATCGGCCTCGGCCGTCTGCAGCACCGCCTGCGCCGCCGCGTTGCCCTCGGCGCTGCCATCGGAGTAGACGATCATGTCGGCGGTACGGCCAACTTCGCTCTCGCCTCGGAAGGTCCCCCTGGCCGCTTGAAGCGTTACCACATCGAAGTAGTCTAGCGAATGTTGCCGGTTGGCTCCGGCCAGAATAAAGACGTGTGGCGCTGGGCCACCCTCAGTTCTCACCATGAAATCTCCTCGTGACTCCTACTGTCGAGCGTACGTTGGCCGCGACATTGGCCGCGACACATGCCGGTGTCACACGACCATCATACATGCTCATATCAACATCACACGCTTTGATGCGCCTCGATACGCGACGATTGTGCCGGTGCGCGCCCATGATAAGAAGGAGACGATGATGTGTCAAGTGAATCTGGTCACTTTGCGGACGGCGTCCGTGCGCAGATACTTTGTAGCGGGCAAGGGGTGATGCCATGTTTCCGTGTGCTGGCGTCCTCAGGGGAACGTACGCCGCAGCCTGAAGACTACGGCGAATAGGAGCAACGTTTCCATATTCGCCACGGCATTCATGCTGCGATTGAGCGGCTCTTATCGCCGTGGTTTCGAGGCAGATGGCCGCTTGCCCGTATACTTGTTGCCGGGTCGCGTCTTGCTCTTGCCTTTGCGCTGGTCGTCCTCTTCGCCGCGATCGGTAGTGCGGGCGCGGAACTGCAGGCGGATCGCGGTGCCCTCGAAGCCAAAGACGTTGCGAAGCTGGTTCTCCAGATAGCGCCGGTAGGAGAAATGCAGCAACTCCGGATCGTTGACGAAAAAGACAAACGTCGGCGGATTCGTCTCGGCCTGGGTGACGTAGTAGATGCGCAGCGGGCGCCCCTGCGTGCTCGGCGGATGGTGCCGCTGCACCGCGTCGCGCACCACTTCGTTCAATTGGGGCGTGGGCACGCGAATCGAGCGCACGTCATAGATGCGCAACGCGTGATCGAGGATGTTATTGACGTGATACTTCGTCTTGGCGGCGGCAAAGACAAGCGGCGCATACGGCACGAACTTCAGCCGCTCGCGCATATCATCCATGTATGCCTCGGCATCGCGCACCTCGAGCGCGGCCAGATCAACCGGCTCGCTCGGCAGAATCGGCAGATCGGGATCGGCGAGCGTCTCGGCCAGACGGCGGCGCTCTTTGATGATGTCCCACTTGTTGATGACGGCGACAATGCCTTTGGCGGCCTCGTTGATGTAGCCAGCGATGTGCGTATCCTGCGCGGTGATGCCCTCTACCGCGTCAATCATCAGAATCGCCACATCGCAGCGGTCGATGGCGCGGTCGGCGCGCAGCACGCTGTATTTTTCGACACCGGGGCCGATGTGCCCGCGACGGCGAATGCCCGCCGTATCGATCAGCACGATGCGGCGGCCTTTATACTCTACCTCCGTGTCGATGGCGTCGCGCGTCGTGCCGGGGATATCGCTGACGATGACGCGGTCCGCGCCGGCGATGGCATTCAGCAGTGACGACTTGCCGACGTTCGGACGACCGACAATGGCCAATCGCGGGATGCCGTCATTCCCCACCTCATCTTCGTCGTCGGCAGGCGGCAGCTTCTCGGTAATAGCGTCGAGCAGATCGCCAGTGCCAGAGCCAGAGTTGGCGGCCAGCGTGATCGGGTCGCCGAGACCGAGCGCGTAAAATTCGACAGACTCCTGGCGGCGCGTGACATTATCGGCTTTGTTCGCGCCGAGCACCACCGGCTTGCCCGAACGCCGCAGCATATTAGCGACCTCGCTGTCGGCCTCTGTGATACCCGCCTTGGTATCTACCAGCAAGACGATCACATCCGCTTCTTCGATGGCCAATTGTGCCTGAGAGGCGATACGCGCTGTAATATCCTCGCTGGCGCCCAGTTCCAGGCCGCCCGTATCCACCAGCAAGAAGGTGCGCCCGTTCCATTCGGCGTCGGCATAGAGACGGTCTCGTGTGGTGCCGGGGAGATCCTCGACAATGGCAAGGCGTTGGCCCACGAGCCGATTGAACAACGTCGATTTGCCCACATTCGGGCGCCCAACAATAGCAACAAGCGGTTTCATCGAGAGTAGCTCCACATAGTCCGGAAGGCGTGTCATACAGGTTTCAGCGCGGCGCACAGGCACGTACGATACCATGAACGAAACAGTCAATGACACATAATGACACAATCAGCGACACAATCAGCGATACAGTCAGTGGCACAACCAACGAGCACAACGCCTCTGATTGTATCACGCCGCATGCTGACCCATCTGGGGACATCTGGCGACGACATCGCAAAAGATTCGTCCGTTGGATACTATGAGGCGAGGAGGGATTGCGCGATGAGTCCAAAACGATGGAAGCTGCTCGGTCTGGGGGTAACGCTGCTGGCGCTGTTGAGCCTGTGCGTCGTCTTTGCGGCGCCCATCTCCGCCGCCATCGGCTCGGTCATGGATACGGTCTTGCTCGGACAGAGCAATGCCCAGGCTCCGTGTCCCGGATGCGCGTTGGGCCACGATGCGCCCGTGCCAACCCCAACCAATACTGTGCATCCGTCGCCAACCGCCACGCCAATTCTGCCAACACCGACGCCCCGACCGGCGCCCACCGGCTGGAAGACCGTGCTCGACGACGAGTTTACGAGCAGCGGCATTCCTTCGCACTGGGAGCTCTACGAGAACCCGTATGGCTCTGGCCCCAACAACTGCGCCGCTCCCAGTCAGGATAGCGCGCCCGGCGATGGCTACCTGTATCTGACGATGGCGTACAAAACCAGTGGAGCATGCGGCGCGGGATGGTACACCGGCGGCATGATGATCAATGATGCCTACAATCTGCGGCAGCAGGCCATCACCATCCGTTGGCGCATCATTCCATCGGCGCATCCAAAGATCGTATTTAGCCACCACATCATCCCCATGATCTTCCCCGATGACCCGAATTACCAGTGGTATCAGGGCGAAGATGACCTCTGCGAAACCGAGTCATACACCGATTGCTGGACTTTCCTGCATGACGGCGTGGCGGGTGACGAAGGACGGCAGGTCTACGCCGACCACACCGTAGACCTCACGAAGTTTCACACGTGGCGCTTTGTGCAGAAAGCGGGGAAGCTTACCGTCTATCTTGACAACCTGACGACGCCCATCTGGACGATGACGCAAGGGACCTCGGTCTTGCCAGACGCGCTGCGCCGCATGGTACTACAGCAGGAATGTCCCGCCGACGCCTGCCCACCCGCATCCTACGCCGGAGACATCGAGCAGATCCAAATTGACTGGATTACCATCCAGGTTCCGGCATAGCGGCAGGCCCGCCACGGCGACGCGCACATCGCCCAGCAGCCGTGCCGCTCACCACGGCTGCTGTTGCTGGAGGATGATGCGCGCCGACGCCTGGTCGAGCAAATCGAACAGGTCCTCTGGAAAAATGTCTTTCGAGATAATAGGAATATCGAGCTTCGTCAGCGCCGGATACACAGAACGCGGCACGGTAGACGGGCTGGCGGTGAAGAGAATAATAGCGTGTTTGCCCGGAAGCCGATGCTCTTTGTTCAACGTCTCGATGATGGAATCGCCACGCATTCCTGGCATCATGAAATCGAGCAACACGATCAGCGGATACCGGCTTGAGCGCAAAATAGCGAGTGCCGCAGGGCCATCTTCAGCCTCGATCACGCGAAACCCTTCGCTTTCGAGCAGGTCGCGAAACGTGTCACGGATGTCCGGCGCATCGTCCACGATTAGCACCTGCCACCTGCTGCGCGGAACTGGCGGCGTGGCATCTTCCATCGCACCCCTCATGCGTATGACCCCTACATCTCAGGTGGATACACCCGATAAACGCTCGATGAATACCTACAATGGATCCGCAATACGCTCGCGACACATATGGCTGGTTTGCAGCATATCGTATGCCAGGTTCACCCAGCGCGGCAATGAATAGCCCCGATGTGAGCAGGCAGACAATTGTGCCATTCTATCACCGAAATCTCGCCGTCGCCGATTGACGGCTGCTGCTCTACTGATTCTGGATTCACCAATTTTTCGGCGCGGAGGCTCGTTCGGGCGAGATGAAAGCCCCCAACGTTCGCTGGGGGCTCGATGACTGGCTAGTGCGACTATTTGGCATGTTTGGTGTTGGTGCGAGGCTTCGAGCCGAGATCATGCCAGTCACTTTCGTCAACGCTGATGCCAAAATGGCGCGCAGCCTTCTTGATGTTGCGGAAAGCGAGATCGCGATCGGCGTCT
>DAHUXT010000079.1 GCA_027307065.1 Ktedonobacteria bacterium | reverse complement strand
CCGGGCCTTGTACACACCGCCCGTCACGTCACGAAAGTCGGTAACACCCGAAGCCGGTGGCCTAACCCCTTGTGGGAGGGAGCCGTCGAAGGTGGGATCGGCGATTGGGACGAAGTCGTAACAAGGTAGCCGTACCGGAAGGTGCGGCTGGATCACCTCCTTTCTAGGGAGTATCCAGATCAAGGTGGCACTCTTCGGAGTACCTCCTCGATCTCACTTCCAGGTCGAGATTCTGGTTAACCACTTCGGTGGCGCCAGGATTCAAAAAGACATTGCTCTTCGCAAGCAGAGCGCGGTTGTTTCTCACTCTTCAGTTGCCGCAGGATTCCATCCAGCGGTTGGCTGTCTGCGGGCCTGTAGCTCAGTTGGTTAGAGCGCAGTCCTGATAAGACTGAGGTCCCCTGTTCGAGCCAGGGCAGGCCCACCCGCACATCGACAACGCGGTTCGCGATTTGGTCGCTTTGCCTCCTGGGGGCGTAGCTCAGTGGGAGAGCATCTGGTTTGCATCCAGAGGGTCAGGGGTTCGAATCCCCTCGTCTCCACCAGTGTTGTCCAGGCTGCACGGACATTGCTTGCCGTCGTGACCAAGCGTCGATTGTGCCTTTCTCTCGCGAGTTGTGAGACGCGGGGGGGTTGGTGACTATAGCGGAGGGGGCACACCCGTTCCCATCCCGAACACGGTCGTTAAGCCCTCCAGCCCCAACGATACTGCAGGGGCAGCCCTGTGGGACAATAGGACGTTGCCGATCCCCCCGCGCACCACAACCCAGGCGCTTTCGATCATGTCAATCGGCCCGGAGCCACGCGCTTCGGGCCTTTTGCTAGCCTCCAATTGGATGCGCTGGCATTCACGGCAGGAACTGACTCAGGCTCATGACACCCAGGCCCAACGAGAATTCGCCGGTCACTCCCTCACCCGATGAGCCGCTTGGCAACATTGTCGGCGAATTCGCGACCTCGCCCACGGAGCCCAACAGGCGCCGGGGTAGCGCCTGGCGCGTGATGCGCAACCGCGATTATGCGCTGCTCTTCTGGGGGCAGCTCATCTCGGCGGCGGGCACGCAGATTCAGGTCGTCGCGGTGGCGTGGCAGGTCTACGAGCTGACCAAATCGCCGGTAGCGCTCGGCATCATCGGGCTGGTGCAGGCGATCCCACGGCTCATCTTCTCGCTGGTCGGCGGCGTGGTGGCAGACGCGTACGATCGGCGGCGACTGCTCCTGGCGATTAACGGCATCATGGCGGTGCTCTCCGCGATTCTGGCCATCACCACCGCGCGCCATGTCATCAACGTCGGCATCATCTACACGATTGTGCTGCTAGGCGCTGTCGCCTCATCCTTCGAGTTCCCGACGCGGCAGGCGATTATCCCGACGCTCGTGCCACGCGAACAGATGGCCGACGCCCTCTCGATTAGCATGGTGCTGATGCAGCTCACGTTCGTCGTCGGATCGGCGGCGGGTGGCTTCATCATCGCCTGGGTGAACCTGGCGAATACCTACTGGATCGACGTGGCCACCTATTTCGTCGTCATCGGCTCGATCTTCATCATGACCGTGCCGCGCGTGCCAGCCGAGAAACGCGCGCAGGCGGGAGTGGGCGCGCTGATGGATGGCATGCGGTTCCTACGAGCGCATCCTATTATTCTCGCGGTGCTCTCGCTCGACTTCTTCGCGACATTCTTTGGTTCGCCACGCGCTCTGCTGCCCGTCTATTCCGTCTCGATTCTGCACGTCGGCGCGGCGGGTCTCGGCATCCTACAGGCGTCCACGTCTATTGGCGCGGTGGCACTCGCCCCGCTGACCGGGCGCATCGGACGCATCCCGCAGCAAGGTCTCGGGGTGGCGCTGGCAATCGTCGGCTGGGGTATCTGTATCGTCGCGTTCGGATTCTCTACAGGGCCATTGCTGCTCTCGGCGCTTTTCCTGGCGGGCGCGGGAGCCGCCGACATGGTCAGCATGGTACTGCGCGGGCTCATCGTGCAAATGACGACCCCCGACGAGTTCCGTGGCCGCATCAGTGCAGTCAACGCGATGTTCGTTATCGGCGGGCCAATGCTTGGCCAGTTCGAGTCCGGCCTGGTAGCGGGCTTTGCCTCGCCGGTTTTCTCGGTCGTCAGCGGGGGCATCGCCTGCATCGTCGCGACGCTGGCAGTGGTCGCGCTCGCGCCAGGGCTGTTGCAGGTCAGGGTAAAATGATCCGCCTCAGAATCTGTTGGCCAATACATTGGTCTCTCAGCATCAACAAATCGGGCAAGAATTTGCCCTCAATGATCAGATGCAAGAGCACCATGCGTAGTTCTTGACGGCATGGACCTGAACCACGTACCATTGGCACTACTAAGACCGTCTGTCTTTCGTCACATGGCCGACAAGGAGCAGTGGTACCATGCCCACGAGCGATGACGACATTCTCGCCCAAGAAATTGGCAAGGCAGGCGCTCTTGGTGCAGAACTTGGGGGCGCAGGGCATCTGGGGACGTCAGGCGGTCAGATCGGCGGTATCGTCGCAGCAAGACTCTTGCCGACTCAGGCATATGAGATCACCATTCTGGCAAGCGTGAGCCCATCGACTGTTGTGACTGCGCTTACCAGTATTTTGGCGACGGAAGGCACGGTCCTCAGTTCAGAGGCCAGTCCCGGAGCTTTCGAGATGACAGGTTTGGTCCATGCTGGATTTCTGAATATGAACGCAGCAATCCTCACTACCCAAATTGAGCAGGTCGCACTAGATACCACATCGGTCAGAATCACGGGGAAGGCCAAAGAAGGTCTCATCAAACAGCACACAGCACAGAAGGCAGTACACCGTATCGCAAACGCGCTTTTGTCGCGGCTGAACTAGGCACCCCCTCGCGTCGGGGTATTCGCGATCTGCCACGTCGAGACAAAGAGGCAAATCGCGCTGCACGCATTCCCACTTTGCGCCAGCAAAGTGACTTGGGCACATCGTGAGCATGCAGCGGAGCATCCGGTGTTATGTCATCTATTGGCTGTACAAATCATGCCCTCAGCGATTGACGCCGCGATTCACCAGGAAGATGCCCGCCAGCGCCACCGCGCCGCCGAGCATCTGGCGCGGCTCAATCGACTCCCCCAAGAGCGGCACCGCCACCAGCGCCGTGAGAATCGGCTGACCAAGCAGTGTCGGCGAAACGATCGAGGCTGGCAGATGGCCAAGCGCGTAGTTGATGGCGAGGTAGCCTGCCACCTGCGAGACCAGTCCCAGTGCCAGCAGTGCGACATACTGCGAGAGCGTGAATCCCCATATCGGGCGTCCCAGCGCCAGGTTGAGCGCAATCAGCAGCAACATCCCTACGAGCGTCGAGATCCAGAGCGACGAGAGCGTATCCATCCAGACGCGTACACGCTGAATCACCAGCAGGTAGAGCGCGTAGAAGAAACCCGCCAGCAGCGCGAGCAGGTCGCCCACGCCAAGCCCAGTGCCGCCGAACACATCGTGCCCGACGATAATGCCCATGCCACAGAGCGCGACGGCCAGGCCGAGCCAGTACGAGATGCGCAGCCGCTCGCGGAAGACCAGGAGTGCGACCAGTCCCACTACAATCGGCGCGTCGTTGGCCATGAGTGTGGCGTTGGCAACGTTGGTGAGAAACAGCGAGGTATTCCAGATGGCAACATCTAGCATGAAGAAAAGACCGGCCGCAGCGGCGAGCAACCAAAGTTTCTTGCCGCGCATGACGATGCCACGTCGGGCGCTGCGGACGAATAGCGGCGCGAGAACGATCGCCGCAATACCGACACGATACAGCGCCGAAACCGTTCCGGGAAGCTGGGCATAACGGGTAAAGATCGCGGAGAGTCCAATGCAGACAACGCCAAGCGCCAGCGCGCCATAGATGCGTGCCTTTGACGCGGAGGCTTTCGCCACTGGGGCCAGGGGCGGCACGGCGGGTGCGGAAATGGGCTGCCCACCCGTGGCGGGAAGTACTACGCGAGACATAGGATAATCCTTGAAAACTCCGCGATTGGGAGCAATGGCAGCGGGTTGACGATTTCGCGCGTGCGTCAGTCGCTCATCTGAGCCAGCTCACTTGCCTCGATGGCAACGGTGTGGCCAGGGACAGCCGCGCGAGCGGGTTTCTTGCGGCCGAAGAGTGCCTTGAATGTGCCATTGGTCAGCATTGTGCCCACAAGCACCAGTGCCAGGCCTCCGATGGCGTTCCACGTAATCGGCTCGCCGAGCAGCAGTCCGCCCCAGAGCAGCGCCGTGCACGGCAAGAGATAGGTAACGAGCGACGTTCGCGTCGGACCAACGTGATAGATCAGCCAGAAGAAGAGCAGATAGGCGATGCCCGTTCCCAGCACGCCCAGTGTGGCGATCGCGCCAATTACCGTGAGCGACGGCAGATGCGTCGGCGGATTCCACACCGAGGCGACGACCAGCGCGATGATAAGCGCGGGAACCTGCGTGCAGAGCGGCCCCACAAGCTGCGATGAGCCAGCAAATCCGCGACTGAGCAGCCCGCCGACGCCATACGAGGCCGCGGCCAGCAATACCGCAAGCTCACCGTCGAGACCAGCTCCGCCATGCTGGACAATAGCAAACGCCGACGGGCCAATCGTCACCCCGACGCCGACAAAACCGACGAGCACACTCAGCACCCGCCCAACGGTTAACGTCTCGTGTCCGGGTCCGATCCACCAGTTAGCGAGCAACACGATAAATAGCGGAGTCGTCGCGTTGAGAATTGAGGCGGTGCCACTTGGAATGCGCGTCTCGCCCCAGGAGATCAGCAGAAACGGAATGACGACATTGAAAACCGCCGTCACGACGCCGAGCCGCCAATATTTGGTCCACCCCGCGACCAACCGCCGCCGAAACGCGACGATGATACCCAGAGTGATGACCGACGCTGCGAGACGCCCCGCGACCACGGTGGCAGGCGACACTTCGCGCACTGCTACCTTAATGAACATGAACGAGGCGCCCCAGATGAGCGCAAGCGCGAACAAGACGCCATATTCGCGCAGTATTCCTACACGCACCACAGGTTCTCCCCTCAGAAGGTGCCAGAACGAATCGTTAGCGAGACTGCGCGGCCTGTGGCGTAATCCACGCGAGGCCACGATCCCAGTTCCGCGCAAGCACGCGCTCCGCCTTGGCAAGATCTCGCGCCGCCAACGCGGCGATCAGTTCATCGTGATCGCGCACGGAAGGTGTGCGATCGGCCCAACCCCAAAAGGCACGCTCCAACCGGCACACCTTCGCCTTCAGTTCAGCCAGAATTGTGCGGAGCTCGTCATTGGCACAGCAGGCGATGAATCCGCCATGGACCTCAAAATCAGCCTGTGTCGCGGTGCCCGCGTCGCCGACCGCCAGCGCGGCAGCCAATGCACCGTTCGCCGCACGCATCGCGTCGAGGGCCGCTTCGTCGATCGTGGACATCGCCAGCCGCAATGCAAACGCTTCGAGCTCCGCAGTGATCGGATAGATGTCGCGCGCCTGCTTCAGCGTGACGGGACTGACGGACGTGCGGCGATTCGCCGAAGTGACCACCAGCCCCTCGTTTTCGAGGCGTTGCAACGCGTCGCGGATGGGCGTCCGGCTCATACCGAGCGCCTCCGACAGCGCCTCGTCTCGCAGCGCCTCACCAGGAGCCAGCGTGCCGTCGATAATCCAGTCGCGCAATTGCGCATAGGCGTCGTCTGAAAGGCATTTACGCGAAACCGGGGCCGCCGAGGACGGTATAGGCATCGGTCGCTCCTCTCACTAATCGGGAGAATGGATATTGTATACAATATACCGAAACCACCCGACAATTTGCAAGAGGCTCTGCAGAGATAAACCAGCGGACAGAGAAATACGATGCAATTCCGTCATGTCTGATGGCGGAAACGAAAGATCCCCCGGCGACGAACGCCGGGGGATCGCGCGAACGGAATGCGGCGAGCGTGCTAGTGGCGGTTGCCCGCAGTGCCCAACGCCTCGCGGCCAACCCCTATGGCGAGCGCGATGGCGATACCCTCGATCAGCACGATCATTGGTATCCAGAGCCAGAGAAACTCGTTGCGGCTCGTTTGGGAGGCCCCGAGGATCATCGCGAAGATCAAGCCAGTCGCCAGCGGCAGCGCCGAGCACATCACGACCACAATCACCCTCGAAAGCGCATCGAGCAGCGGCTGCTCATGATTCTTGGGCGCTTTGTATCCCTGGCCGGGCCCTGCTTTCGGAATCTTTACATATACCTTTTCAGGTTTTGTCTGTGTATTCGACGATGTGTCAGCGCCCATACAACCTTCGCCTCCAACCGGTGAACCGTCGCCATTGGCGGTCGCATAATCTCTCAAATCTAGTGTAGGGCAGCGGCCATGCGACGTCAAGTGCGCGGCGAATTGACCCGCGTCATCCGCCAGTCGACCGGCGCTGTTGCTCGCGTTCACGCAGTTCCACCCGCCGAATCTTGCCGCTGATCGTCTTGGGCAGTTCCGTCACGAACTCGATCTCACGCGGATACTTATAGGGAGCCGTCACCGATTTCACGTACTCCTGAAGTTCAGCGGCCAGCGCGTCGCTTCCCGTATGGCCTGGCGCAAGGATAACAAACGCCTTGACGATCTCGCCGCGCACCGCATCCGGGCTGGCAACCACCGCCGCCTCCATCACTGCGGGATGTTCCACCAGCGCGCTCTCGACCTCGAACGGGCCGATGCGGTAGCCGGCCGAGATGATGACGTCATCGGCGCGTCCGACGAACCAGAAATAGCCGTCGGCGTCGTGGTAGGCGCGGTCGCCGGTCAGATACCAGTCGCCCTTGAACGATCGCTCCATCGCCTCAGGATTGCGCCAGTATTCCTGGAAAAGGCCAAGAGGACGCTCAGGGCGTACCCGCACTGCTATATCACCTTCCTGGTTGGGGCCAAGCTCGTGTCCCTCGTGGTCGATGACCGCCACATCGAACCCTGGCGACGGCTTGCCCATCGAGCCAGGACGCACCTCCATGCCGGGGAAGTTGCCGCAGAGCAGCACGGTCTCGGTCTGTCCGTAACCATCGCGGATGGTGAGTCCGGTTGCTGCGTGCCAGGCCTCGATCACTTCCGGATTGAGCGGCTCGCCCGCGCCCACACAGTGCCGCAACGCTGGAAACGATGCCTGCGAAAGATCCTGCTGAACCAGCAAACGGTAGGCGGTTGGTGGCGCGCAGAACGTCGTGATTGGATAGCGCCGCAGCAGCGTCAGCGTCTCAGCGGCATCGAATTTACCGCGCGCATCCTGAATGAAGAGGGCCGCGCCGTTGCCCCACGGGCCAAAGAAGTTGCTCCAAGCAGCTTTGGCCCAGCCCATTTCTGAGAGGTTCCAGTGGAGGTCGTCTGGCCGCAGATCGAGCCAGTAGCGGCCGGTCACAACGGTATGGCCAACAGGATAGCTGGCGTGCGTGTGCAGCACCATTTTCGGATAGCCAACCGTGCCGCTGGTGAAGTAGATCAGGCAAGGGTCATCGCTGCGAGTGACGCGATCGTACCAGGTCGGCGACGCGATATCTACCGCAGGATGGTACCCTACACACCCTTCTGGACACTCCGCGCCCGGCTCGTCCACCACCATCACGGTGCGAATCGTCGGGCACTGCGCCCGCACCTGCGCCAGTTTCGCCGCACCTGCCTGATCAGTGATCAGCGCGACTGCCTCGGCAATCTCGGCGCGATAGGCGATGTCTTTGGGCGTCAGCAGCGTGGTGCAGGGGATGCCGATGGCGCCCAGTTTCATCAGGCCGAGCATCGTCTCCCACCACTCCGGCACGCGTGGCAGCATCAGCAGCACACGCTCGCCCTTCTGGAGGCCAAGCGTCTTGAGCGCATGGGCGACACGGCTGCATTGCTCGTCGAATTGGGCAAAGGTATAGCGTGCCTCGATGCCGTCCTGACCGACCCACAGCCGCGCCAGCTTGTCAGAGTCTTCGGCCCAGTGGCCGATTGTATCGAGGGCGAAGTTATAGTCGTCTGCTACCTGCCACCGAAATGCCTTGCGTTCTTCGTCGTAACTGGTCATATTGTGTGGTCCGGCGCGATCGTCATCTGTCATAGAAACGCTCCTCGCTACGCTGCCTGGAGCCGCCTGTGGCGCCATACCGCAGTATACGCCGCCGCGGACTTAGCCGACAATCGCTCTCAACAACGCCAAAGATGTATGGAAACATTGGCGCGGTGCGATGAAATCGACGCTTTTCCTCTCGACAACGTCAGCAGAACGCGGTACCATGCCCGTATGCTGGGGACCCATACGGGCGACCAGAGGCCCGCTAGCCGCGCCCCAGCAATGACCGGCACCCAGTAGTACCAGGCGGAGTAGTACCAGCTTCCGGAACTTGCACGGCGTCAGCGCCAGTGCTATACTGCGCCCGCAGGCGTCGGAAGGGAACAGACACAGTCATGTCAATGGACGAACAAGCAGCGGCGGCATACGAGGCAGCCCGGGCTGCGGCCCAGGCAGAACGCGACCGCGACGCAACGGCTGAGGCAGATACATCCGACCTGAGCAATCTGGCGCAAAGCGACAGCTTGCGGCTCTATCTGCGCGAAATCTCTCGAATTCCGCTCCTCTCAGCGCACGATGAACTTGCGATTGCCCACCGCATCCGGCTTGGCAGCCGCGACGCGCGCAACCACCTGATCGAGGCCAACCTGCGCCTGGTGGTGAGCATCGCCAAACGCTATGTGGGTCAAGGCATGGCGCTGGAGGATTTGGTCGGAGAGGGCAACATCGGCCTGATTCGGGCAGTCACCAAGTTCGACCCTGATCGTGGATTCCGCTTCTCAACCTATGCCACCTGGTGGATCAAGCAGGCAATTACCCGGTCCATTCTCGAAGGCACGCGCACCGTGCGACTGCCGGTCTACATCATGGAAGAAGTGATGCGTGTCAAGCGCACGACCCGGCAATTGTACCAGGAGCTTGGGCGCGAGCCATCTACCGAGCAGATCGGCGAGCGGCTGGGCATCACGGGCGATCGCGTGAGCGAATTGCTCGTCTGGGCCGAAAAGGTCTTCTCGCTCGACGCACCCCTCTCGGAAGAAGAAGAAAACTCCCTGGGCGACATCATCGAGGATCAGCACCAGCCAGGCCCCGCCGAGACTACCGACCGCAGCCTCCTCCGCGAGGAAGTCTATCGCGTGCTCAACAATCTCACGCAGCGTGAGCGCGAAGTGATCGAGCTGCGCTTCGGGCTGATCGATGACCAGGATCACACGCTGGAAGAGGTCGGCCGGCGGCTCAAGGTCACCCGCGAACGTGTGCGCCAGATCGAAGAGCGCGCGATTCGCAAGCTGCGCCACCCACAGTCAAGCCGCCTGCTTCGCGAGTATCTCGGCTAACGGTTCGCATCGCCGCTCATCCATCCTTACCACGACCGCTATCGCGGCTGTCCGTGCTTGTCGACTCCGAGAGACGCCACACATTGCATACCAGGCGGATGTATGATGATGCACAATAGGTGGTGCTGGCGCATGGCTGGCTGCTTGCGCGCGTGAGCAGCGCCGTAGAGGGGACGTCGTCGATGGATGCAACTGATGTGCTGGTAATCGGCTGTGGGGTCTCTGGTCTTTCCACAGGCATCCTGTTGCAGAGACAGGGGTGGCGTGTGACCCTCTGGGCGAAGAATGTCCCGCCGAACACCACATCGAACGTCTCTGCTGCTGTCTGGTTCCCTTATCGAGCGTTCCCTATCGAGCGCGTGCTCGCATGGGGAGCCGCCGCATATACGACGTTCCGCGAGTTGCTCGACACACCCGCGAGCGGGGTGATTCTGGCAAATGTGCTCGACCTCCATCCCGAACCGCAGCGTCAAGACCCGTGGTGGGCGAGCAGTGTAGATGGCTTCCGCCATGCCCGAGCAGATGAGCTGCCCGCTGGATACGGCGATGGGTTCGTCTTTGATGCGCCAGTGATTGATACGTCCATCTATATGGCATATCTTCGGGCGCAGTTCGAGGCTGCGGGCGGAGTGGTTGTCGAAAACAGAACAGTCAACGACCTGAGCGAGGCGTTCGCGGTCTGTAATGTTGTGATCAACTGCACCGGACTCGGCGCGCGTGAGTTAGTACATGATGCGAGCCTCAGACCATCGCGGGGGCAGGTGGTGCGCGTCCGCCACAACGGATTCCGTCGCGTGCTGCTGGACGACGACGGCCCCAACAGCCTCGCGTATATCGTCCCGCGCATCAACGATATTATCCTCGGCGGCACTGCCATCGACGACGAAGAAAGCACCACCATCGACAACGACGAGACGCCAGCGATTGTGCGCCGCTGCGCCGGACTCGCTCCAAAGTTCGCGGCAATCACCGCAGCCGATATTCTCGAGGTAAAGGTGGGATTGCGACCGGTGCGCCCCGAAGTGCGGCTTGAGGTCGAGCAGGTGGCTCCGGGCCGCTGGCTCGCCTCGAATTATGGGCACGGTGGCGCGGGTGTGACGCTCTCGTGGGGATGCGCCGCCGAGATTGTCGAACGATTGAGCGCGCAATGAACGAGTCATCGCTGGAAGCATTGGGCGCGATAGGTATCGTCGGCTGCGGAGCGGCTGGCCGGACGCTCGGCCGCGCCATTGCGGCCGTAGGTGGCAATGTCGTCGCGGTCGCCTCGCGCACCCGTGAACACGCCGAAGCGCTTGCGGGTCACATTCCGGGCTGTCGCGTGCTGGCGACGCCCAGCGATCTCGCCGCCGCCAGCGATCTGATCATCCTTGCCGTGCCCGACGATGCTATCGTCATGCTTGCTCAAGACATCCGCTGGCAACCGGGCAACCGGGTATTCCATCTCAGCGGAGCCAGCGGCGCGCGGGCGCTGACGGCGGCGGGTGAGCAGGGAGCAGCGATTGCCGCGTTGCACCCGCTGATGACCTTCACCGTTGCACAGGCTGAAATGCCCATCGAGGCCATACTAGCGCGGCTTCGCGGCTGTGTCTGGGCGATGGAAACCAGCAACGACACGTTTCGAGCTTCCTTGTTGACGCTCGTTTCGGCGCTCGGTGGCCGTGCGATACACCTCGACGAGAACGATCGTGTCCCGTATCACATCTCGGCGGTACTCGTCGCGAACTACGTCGTCACGCTGATGGCCGCCGCCGCCACACTGTGGGAGTCCTTCGGCGCTGACGCTTCACTCGCTCGCGAGGCACTGCTGCCGCTCTTGCGGGCGTCGGTGGAGAACCTGGCGACGATGGAATCGACAGCCGCGCTTACTGGACCCGTGGCTCGTGGTGACCTAGGCACGCTGAGCGCGCATCTCGACTGGCTCACGGCGCATACACATGCAGGCGAGGAGATGGAAGCGCTTCGCGACGCGTATATGGCTCTCGCCCGACTTGCGGTACCGCTGGCCGAAGCGAAGGGCACGCTATCGCCGGATCGAGCCGAATCCATACGCGGGTTACTTGAGGAGCCGCGAAATGAGGAATGACCACATCGATGTACGTATCCGCAACGCGACAATGGCAGATTATGATGCCCTCTGCGGACTTTTCGAGCAGGTAGACCATCTGCACGCGACCGCTCTCCCAGACATCTTTCGCCCATTCTCGGGACCTGCGCGCGAGCGGGACCACATCCAGCGCATACTCGACGATGAGCTACAATGTCTGCTCGTGGCCGAGGTTGGCAACGACATCATCGGCGTGGCCGAGGCAAATGTGAGCGTGGCGCCGGAGTGGCCCATGGTCGTACCGCGCCGGTGGGTCCACGTGCGCGAAATTGTCGTAGACGAGCGCTTCCGCGGAAAAGGCATCGGTACGGCTCTGCTTGCGCACATAGAAGTGTGGGCGCGCTCGCTCGGCATTATGCGCGTCGAGCTACAGGTATGGGAGTTCAACGCTGGCGCCCGCGCTGCCTACGAACACGCTGGCTTCCGCACAGCCTCTCGTGTACTGTGCAAGGACCTCGAATCATAGAACGCAGCCCATACAGGAAGGGAGTCCCTCGCGCTGGAAGGACTCCCTTTTCCTCCAGGATAGCCACACCTGGTACAAGCATTCACCGAATCCAACTGTTGCTACGCCTGGCTCTTCAAGTCGTCGATTCTCCAGCCTGAGGACTCAAGGACAAAGGCGACTTTGAAACTGTCGGTCGTGGTGGCATTTGGACCAAGCGCGGGAATCGAGAGCGTCATTGGCACGACGACCGAGGCTGTATCGTTTGTGACGGTGTACGTTGCGAGATCGGGTTTGCCGCACTTCCACTGTAGCGCATTGCCCTGGAAGGTGCTAAAACCCGCGATAAATTGATCTTTGGTGACGGCCTGCTGGAACGACGTTGACATCAGGCCATACGCGACTCCGAATTTCGCCTTCGCAAACAGTACGCAGAACTGTTCGCCAACCACCAATGGCCGCAGATCGGTGCCATTGAGCGTCGTATCGGTCGAGTCTATCTTCCACGCCGACCCTTCGAGCTTCAACGTGACATCGCCAGTGCGGTCGCCCAGCTTCGAGCGATTCAGATCGATCGTGAGCCGAGCGGACTGATCGGTATTGCCAATCGAGACTTTGGTAAGCGCGCACTTGGTAATTGTGCCGTCAATCTGATCGTGCAGCGTGCCAGACGCGACAAAGTCCGCCTTGCTCACCGCTCCCTGTTGCGCGCTATCGAGGAGCGTGTATGCGGTCGTGTAGTCATGGCCCTGCATGGCGGTGCAGAACGCGCCCGCTGCCTGGAGCGCGCCGATGTTGACGCCCAAGAGCGATGTATCAATCCCGTCGATCTTCCATGTGCCGTTCTGGTTCTTCAGATGCAGCGTGCCATTCATCGTGCCCTGCGTCGCTCGCGTCAGCTGCGCCGAGACCGATGCCGTACTCGCACCGAGGCTATAGGAGTAGCTATTGCTGCCCGGAGCTTGCTGGCAGCCAGTTACCTTGCCTTCAGCGGTATCGAGCGCTGTGACGCCGGAGTGGAAGTCGGACTGCGAGTATTGTCCCTGCAGTCCGGAGCTCAGCAGGCCATAGGCGGTATCGTAATTCTGCGTTTTCAGGTCATTGCAGAACTGAAGGGCCGCCTCGGCCGGAGCAGTCACCTGCTTGATCAGAAATACAGCCGCGCCGCCGCCGATAAGCCCAAGCACCAGCACAATCGCCCCAACGGTGAGGGCGATCTTCAACCCGCGCCGCGAATTCTTCGGCGTGGGCGGTTGTGTGTAGACCGTCTGCTGGCCGTAAAATGGCTGCGAGGCTGGGCCAGGTTGGCCATAGTAGGGTTGCGAGGAGGGCCCTGGCTGGCCATAGCCCCCATATGGCTGGGAAGCTGGTCCAGGTTGGCCATAGCTACCATATGGGTGCGACGGCGTCCCAGTATACTGCTGAGGCGTTGCGCCGCCATATGGGTGCGAAGGTGTTCCTGTATACCCTTGCGGAACTCCACCGTACGGATTGGACGGAGTGCCAGGATATGGTGATGATGAGCCACCACTCGCAGGCTGAGGCTGCCCCGCTGGTTGCGGATAACCGGATTGGCCGTAACCCTGCTGGCTATAGTTCTGCTCACCGAACGATGGATTAGTGCTCGAATCCTGCTGATCAGACATTCCCCTGGGCGCTCCTTACACGGTCCGCGAGTGCTGCGGCATACCATCCGCGCGATTGGTGATTAGTTCTGCGCGCATGGAACATTAAAGTATTCACTGTTGAATGAAACGAGAGAACATCGCGACAGTAATCCGGGTGGACAACCAATCGGCAGCCAAACCACACAGCACACACTCGATGTCCTCCACTCATATAGTGTCTAGTGTCGCTTGCGCATGAGTGCGTTGCGGCACAGTAACCCACAACCGACAGAGACTCTGACTGCTCACTCTGCTCGCTAACGAATATGTGCCCGGCGAA
>DAHUXT010000078.1 GCA_027307065.1 Ktedonobacteria bacterium | reverse complement strand
TGTATCGAATCCGCCGCCCTTCTGGCGACGCTCCCATGCCATGGTGAAGCCCTGAAACGGAGCGGCGCTCGTGACCTGTCCCTGCTGTGAGCTGCCCGTCTGCGACAACAGCGCTGGCGCCAGAAACAGGATGCGCGGCAGCATGAACTGTCCACCCGCCAGCAGCGCGATCAACGTCGGGATCGCCACCAGCGCGCCAACGCTCAGCGCCCGCCGATTCGGGGGACGTCGGCCCGGCGTGGGCAGTGGTGATGTGCCGGGCAACAACGGCGCGGGCGACAATGGCATTCGTCTATCCTCCTAGACCGGGAACGCAAGTTTGCGGTATTTCTCGGCAATTTCATACCAGGCTTCTTCCGAAAGGCCCAGCTTCTCGCGCAGCGCATCCATCGCCACACCAGCGCGCAACTGTCGCACCGCGAAGATATCGCGCAGCAATTGGAGCGTCACCCGCTTCTCGATGCCCGCCCGTTTGACCGCTGAGGCGAGCACGTAGTTCAAGTTGCGGTCGGTGCATTCGAAGAGCCGTTCACGTGGACGGTATTGCTCCGCATACGCATTGAAGACTGCCGTCCATGCCGGTGGCAGCATCATGCGCCGCTCGCGCCGCCGCTTCGCCTGGCCGGGGAATCGCACCTCAATCGCTGGCTCCTCTGGATTCGAGAGGTCCACATGGCGCAGGGCCACCGCCATCAACTCCTCTTTCTTGAGGCCAGTCGCCAGCAGTGTCATCACCAGCAGTTGGCAGCGCGCGTCTTTGGTAGACGCCTGCTCCAGCCGGGCGACCTCGTCCTCGTAAAGCAACTCTGGCAGTGGTGGCGTCGGTCGCGAGAGCACGATGCGCTGCGACGGGTCATCGCGCAGCACGCCTTCTTTCGTCAGCCAGCCAAAGAAGTTCTTCAGAAATGTTGCGCGTCGTGCCATCGTCTTGGGCGCGGGTTGTGTCGCCCTCTCCCAGCGCAGGTGGCCAAGCCAGTCGGCCAGCGAATCTTTGGTGATGCTCCGCAGTGGCAGCTCGCGTCCCAGAAACTCCGTCAGCAGCCGCAGATCTGAGAGAAAGCAGGTGATCGTGTAGGCTGAGTGATCAGTGCGGCGGAGATAATCCTGATAGGGGAGCGCGCAAGCGCCCAGCACCGAACCTTCGCTCAGCGTTGGCACGATCACGACCTGCGCCTGTTTCGCCCCCCCTGCCTGCGTAGAGGCATCGGGGAAGAACAGGCTGGGCTGCTCCACCGAGTCACCCGCTGTTTTGTGTGTCTCTGGCATGGCTGGCCTCGCGATGGCTGACGCGCTCAAACTCCGGGAAAAACAGTCTCTCGCGCCCCAGTATGGCCCATTCGGGCGCTGTTTGCAAGCCAGCGGGACCGCCATAGGCTATACTGGCCGTTGCGCCGCCCGGCAGCATCCGCGGGCGACACCCGTACGTAACTGCATAGTTGATTGAACAGCATAGAGGAGCGTTTGCCGTGCCTGACCCGACCGCTACTTCCGGCGCATTCCTGACTCTCGACGACGTGGGATTTCCCGAAAAGCTGGAGGCCGCCGAGGTGGCGCGCGCCGTGTCGGTAGATCTCCATCTGAAGCCAGCGCAGACGCTCGCGACGCTCACCCTGCTGGATGACGGTAACACCGTGCCGTTCATTGCCCGCTATCGCAAAGAGGCCACGAGCAATCTCGATGAGGTGCAGATTCAGGCGATTAGCGACCGCGCCGAGGCGCTGCGAACACTGCATGCGCGAAAACATGATGTGCTGCGGCTGATCGCGGAGCAAGGCAAACTCACCCGCGAACTGGCTGATGCGATTATCGCGGCAACGACGCTCCAGGCTGTGGAGGATCTGTATCTGCCCTATCGGCAGAAGCGCAAGACGCGCGCAAGTGTCGCTCGCGAGCGCGGACTCCAGCCGTTGGCCGATCTGATTCTGCGGCAGGAGCGCATTCCAGGCTCGCTGGAACAGGCGCGCATCGCGGCGGCAGAGCCGTTCATCAGCGCCGAGAAGGGCGTGGAGGACGTCGATGCCGCACTGGCGGGCGCTCGTGACATCTGCGCCGAGATGATCATGGAAGATGCGACGGTGCGCGGCGACGTGCGGGCGCAATTCTTCAAGGAGGGCGGACTGGGCACGAAGCTGACCACCGACCCCGACAAGGCAGCGGAGAAAGACCCTCGCGGCGTGTATCGCATGTACTACGACTTCCATGAGCCAGTGTCGCGCCTGGTGCCGCACCGCGTGCTGGCGCTCAACCGAGCCGAGCGTGAGGATGTGCTGCGCGTCTCGGTGGATGTACCCTTCGAGCGCGCCGAACCGCTGATTCATCGCCAGTATCAGCCCGACCAGCGCTCGCCCTTCGCCAATGAGCTGCAGACCGCCATCGCCGATGGTTATCGTCGACTGCTGGCCCCCGCGCTCGAACGCGAGGTGCGCGCCGAACTGACGCGACAGGCGGAAGAACACGCCATCAGCGTCTTCGCGACCAACCTGCGTAATCTGCTGCTGCAGCCGCCACTGCGGGGTGAGCGCGTGCTTGGCCTCGATCCCGGATTTCGCACGGGCTGCAAGGTGGCGGTGGTCGACGAGACAGGCAAGCCGATTGACTCCACCACCATTTATCCGCACGCGCCCCAGCAGCACTGGGCAGAAGCCAAGGCGACACTCAAGGCGCTGATCGCCACGCACCGCATCGGCGTGATTGCCATCGGCAACGGCACCGCCTCACGCGAGACCGAGCAACTCGCCGCCGAAGTCATCGCCGAACTCGAAAAGATGGGCCGACCCACTGGCTCGCTGGGCTATGTCATGGTCAACGAGGCGGGCGCGTCGGTCTATTCGGCGTCCGAGGTCGCCCGCCAGGAGTTCCCGTCCAAAGATGCCACCGAGCGCGGCACGATCTCGATTGCCCGGCGCTTGCAAGACCCGCTGGCCGAGCTGGTCAAGATTGATCCGAAGGCCATCGGCGTTGGCCTCTACCAGCACGACGTCGATCAGCGGGCGCTGGCCACCGCATTGGATCGTATCGTCGTCTCGTGCGTGAACTTCGCTGGGGTCGACGTCAACGCCGCCTCGCCGCAGTTGCTGCGCCACGTCTCGGGTATCACCGCGCGCATCGCCGACAATATCGTCGCCTGGCGGACAGAGCACGGCCCTTTCATCAGCCGGCAACAATTGCTCAAGGTGACGGGACTGGGACCGGCCACCTTCGTGCAGGCGGCGGGGTTCTTGAAGGTACCGAACGGCAAAGAGCCACTTGATAACACCTTCATCCATCCCGAAAGCTACGACGCCACACGTACGGTACTGAAGACGCTGCCGGGGAGAACGGATGAGCGCGCCTCCGACCGCGTGCGTTCGTGGCGGCTGCTCACCGGGATGAACTCGCGTGGCTCAGGCACGCAATCGGCCATTGCCGAGTTGGCGGGTGCGGTGAATGTCGGCGTGCCCACGCTGACGGACATCCTGGAAAACCTGGAAAAGCCTGGACTCGACCCTCGCGATAGTCTGCCCCGGCCGATACTCAGGCAGGACGTCCTCAAACTGGAAGACTTGCAAGCGGGCATGGTATTGCAGGGCACGGTCCGCAACGTGGTAGATTTCGGCGCATTCGTGGATATTGGTGTCAAGCAGGATGGTCTGGTGCATGTTTCCGAGATGGCCGACCGCTTCGTGCGCGATCCACTTACCGTGGTCGCCGTCGGCCAAGTCGTGCAGGTGCGCGTGCTCTCGGTGGATATCGGTCGCGGCCGTGTCCAGTTGAGCATGCGCAACGTCGAAGCGTAGCGCACCAGGAGCGCCGGTGCTCTGGCAAGCATACGTAGCACGGCGTATTGACAACTTGAGCAACCAGCGGGACAATGCCCACGTGCGCGCGCTACACCCGCGCGGGTGAGGGAAACTTTAATCGGGGGAGAGCCGCTTTGGAGAGGTCCGTCTGGAAGCGTAAAATCAACTTCTTCCTGCTATTCATTCCGCTGGTCATCTTCAGCAAGAATATCGAAGCGCTGCTGGAGGAACCCATCGCGGGGCTGGGCTTCGATGAAAGCCAACGCGTGCTGCTGGTGGGCGGGGTGGTCTTTCTTCTCGCCGCGCTCTCGCTGATACCCCTGGCGGGCTTTCTCGAAAGTGCCGTCGAAGAACTTGCCGAACTGCTCGGACAGTTCCTCGGCGGGTTGCTCCATACCACCGCCAGCAACGTCGCTGAGCTTGCGCTTGCGCTCTCGGTGCTGACATCGTTCGCGGGCTCGCGCGGCTCCGAGATCGTGCTTAGCTCCGTAGCGGGCGTTATCGTCCGTAACGCACTGCTATTCCTCGGTATCGCCACCCTGCTCGGCTGCTGGCGCAACGGCAAGATGCGCTTCAATCCTGAGGCGGCGGGCGAATACACTACCGTCTTTGCCTTGGCGGTCACAGGGCTATCGCTGCCCACATTGGCGGCGTATGTCGCGGGGACGACGGCTGCGGCCAGAGGCGCCGAGGGCGGCCCAGCGAGTGAAGAAGGACTGTCACTCTTCGGCCACGTGCCATTCGCGGTCTGCATCGCGGTGGTGCTGTTGGTCAGCTATCTAGCGTACCTCATCTTCGTCGTCTTCAAGCCGCGCACCGGCTACAACATGGCCGCCAGGCACAAGGGGGGCAAGCGCGGACGAATCACGGTTGCGGCAGATAGCTCGGCCTCGCTGGTCGCGCCCGATACGCAGGCGCTCTTCTCGGAGGAACGTGGCAGCGCCGAAAAGAAACTCTCGGCAAAGGCACAATTGGCCGCCGAGCGCCGCAGCGCCCGCGAACAGGCAGGCGAGCGTGGCTTTCTGGCCGATCACCGAGTCGCGCGCGGGCTGATCGCCCTGGCTATTTTGCTCGTGGCTGCGACGGGCGTCGTCATCATGTCTGAGCATTTCGCCGACTCTGTCAAAGAGATGGTCGAGGTCAACGCTGCCCTGCGCGACTATGAATTCTTCCTCGGCTTGATTCTGATCCCGGTGCTTGCGGGTATCGTGGAACTCTACGGTTCGGTGGGCATGGCGCGGCGCAAGAAGATGGATATTACGATGGCCATCACGGCGGGCGCATCGATCCAGATGATTCTGCTGGTCGTGCCGATTCTGGTGGTCGTCGGCTGGCTGACGGGCCACCCGCTGAATCTGGTGTTCTCGCCGCTGAACGTGATCATCTTTGGCGCATCCACCTTTGCTTTTATGCTGCTCAGCCGCGATGGTGAATCGACAATGCTGGAAGGGGTGCAGTTGGTGGCGCTCTGGCTGTTATTGGCCGCTACCGCGCTGTTCCTGCATCCGTAACCATCAGTGATGGACGACGGACGCTTGACACCCACAATCGGCGTCGCGTAGACTTCGTGCTATCAATTGAAAAGAGTTCGTCGTGAGGGACGAGTATCCGCGCATCGGCGATGCAGCGAGCCGGGGAAGGTGCAAGCCCGGCAGGCAGGCGCGCGGAGAAGCCACCCTCGGGTCTCGCGTGCATGTGCCGCCAGACCACGACGCGGGACGAACGCCCACCTGGGCAAGTAGCACCCGCCGGAGGCTCCCCGTTACCTGAGAGCAGGACATCGAGCATAGTCAACGCATGACTCCGTGTCCGGAAAGAGTGGAGAGCCGACACTACGCGCCAACCGTGCGCCGTGAACGCTCTCAAGCAGGGTGGTACCACGGGACTCGATGTTCATTCGACCCCGCCCCGAGCAAGGCGCTCGCGGCGGGCGTTTTTGTTTGGCCGCGACATGCGGTAATGCCCACCTGGCGGCGAGCGCCTCAGCCTCGCACACTGCGCCTTTCCCGATGCACAGTCGTTTTTCGGCCACTTCGCCGGACGACGGACTCTGCCTATTTGCACATCCTGGCACGGCGCCGGGAAAAGGAGCGCAGCAGTATGAACAATCACACCGAAGATCATCGCCAGCACAGTGTCTCATCGCCGGAGATTGCCCGGCGCTATCTCGCGTTCTTCCGCGCGCGCGACCACCTGCAGATCGCGGGCACGCCGCTCGCCGGGACGGAAAGCACGCTCTTTGTCATCGCGGGCATGCAGCCGCTACTGCCATGGCTTCGCGGCGAGGCGCCACCACCCGCGCCGCGACTCACCACGCTGCAACGCTGCCTGCGCATGGATGATGCCGATGCGGTTGGCGTCAATGGGCTCAAATTGAGCGGCTTCAATATGCTTGGCAACTGGTCCATCGGCGATTACGGCAGGCGCGAGGCGATTGACTTCGCGAGGGAGTTGCTCTCTGAGATTGGCGTGGACCGCTCGGCGATGTGGGTGACTGTCTTCGGCGGAGACTCTGTGTCCCATCTGCCACCGGATGACGAGACCATCCAGCAGTGGCGGCGCGCCGGTCATCCGGAGCAGCGCATCGTGCGGCTCGGCTCAGATGACAATCTCTGGACGATGAACAGCCCCGGCCCCTGTGGACCCTGCACCGAAATGTTCATCGACCGGGGCGAGGCGTTCGGCTGTGGTCAATCGACATGCCGTCCAGGTTGCTCGTGCGAGCGATTCCTCGAATTCTGGAACCTCGTCTTCATCGAATACGAGTGGCAGCGCGATGGTAGTTTTACACCGCTGCCGCTCCGCAGCGTGGATACGGGCATGGGGCTGGAGCGCATAGCGGCGGTGTTGCAGGAGACGCCCACACTCTTCGAGACAGACCTTTACGCGGGCGCCCAGCAGCGGCTCGCGGAACTGGCGCCAGGAGGCGGTGATTCGCCGCAACAGCAGCGGGCGCGGCGGGTCATCGTCGATGCGGTGCGGTCGGCGCTCTACATTGGCCTCGCGGGCGTGGTGCCACGGTCTGATGGGCGCGGCTCGGTCATGCGCCGGCTGATTCGCCGAGCGGCGCGGCAGGGGCGTATCCTGGGGCTGGATCAGCCATTCCTGGGTGAGTTGGTGGCGCCGCTGGTCGAGCGCGCGGAAGACCTCTTCTCGCCTGATGAGCAACGACTCGCGCCACAGGTTGCCGGGCTGCTGACCCACGAGGAGCGTCGATTCGCGCGTGTGCTGACCACCGGGCTGCGGCTGCTGGACCGTGTGCAGCCAGAGAGCGGAGGCCTCGTCTCAGGCGAGCAGTTGTTTCTGTTGCATGCGGAGCGCGGCTTCCCAGCGGATCTTGCGGCGGAGGTGCTGGCGGAACGCGGTATCGCGGTCGATTGGCCGGGCTATCTCGCGGCGATGGAGCGTCACCATGCCATCAGCAGGGTCAGTGTGCGACACGCCACGGACGTGACCGAATAGTTCACCGGGAGATTTTCGGGATACTGAGCCGCTGGGTTTTGGCTCGCGGCTCATCCCGTGACCACACGAGGCTATTAGCGATTCGGGACATCCGCCTGTAACGCATCGCGATACTGCACGGTCATCGAGCCGAGCGGTGATAGGCTCTGCGCCAGTGCCTGACTGCCCGCGGGCATCGGGATCAGGCCCATGCGAATCTTGAGCGTCAGAATCCGGCGCATGGACTGGTCGATGCGCGCCTTCGAGAGGCTGCCATTCCTCATGGCGCTTTTGATCGCGTTGATCATGTCGCGCATCTGGCTGGCCGACCACGGACCGAGCAGCATATCGCAGCCTGCCTGGAGAGCCATCACGCCAGCCTGCGGCATACCCCACTTGTTCGAGATTCCCTGCATGTATAGCGCATCGGTCATCACCACGCCATCGAATCCTAACTCGCTGCGCAGCACGCCCGTAATGATAGCTGGCGAAAGCTCGGCGGGCAGCACAGGATCGATCGCGGGCATCAACAGATCGGTCGTCATGATCATCTGCACCTGCCCGTTGTTTATCAGCGCGCGATAGGGGGCCAACTCCACCGACTCGATCTGGCTTCTCGTGCGCTGGATGACAGGCAGTGACAGATGCGCGTCGCCGAGCGCGTCGCCGAGGCCGGGGAAGTGTTTCAATGTGCCAACGACGCCATTATCCTGCAATCCGTTGAGATATGCCCCTGCCATCGTGGTCACGTATCCCGGCGTCGTGCCGAACGTGCGGCAGAGCAAATCACGTCCGTCGACGAGTTTTACGTCGACATCCGGGGCGAGATCAAGATTGAAGCCAAGCGCGGCCATATCTTTGCCGGTCTGTGTGCCCTGCTGATAGGCATAGCTTGTCGATCCGGTAGCTCCGATGTCTGGCGCACCTGGGCGTGGGGGATAGATTGACTTCAGGCGGTCGACGCAGCCGCCTTCCTCATCCGTGGAGATCAGCAGCGGAATGTTGGAGTGCTGTTGCGCTGCCCGGATGAGCGCCTGTGTCTGTTTGGCATCCGTCATGCTAAACGCGTAGAGGATGATTCCGCCCGCGTGCATCTGCTCGATCATGGCCGCGTTGTTCGCGTTAAAGTCGGTCCCGACGAACTCGGCAATAAACAACTGGCCAAGTTCGTCGTCGAGCGGCATCTTCCTGATGATTTGATCGAGGTATTCTGCCATCGTCTGCACACGCTGGCGGCCGTAATGGCGAGGGTAAAGGAGGGTCGATTTGGTTGAGTTAGGCCCAATATGGTCGGGCTGCGTGAAGACGATCGGATCAGGGCGTACAACGGTTACGCTCGACCCACAGGCATTCATCGCGAATATGCTGATGAGCAACAAGATGGAGGGCGCCAGATAGAGCAAACGCTTGTTGCGCCGCAGCGGCCCCGCCCGGCGTGCATCCACACCCTGCCTCATAGCAGAAAACTCCCTCAGAGCGATGTCACATCGCTGGCAGCACAAGTACTCGTACTCTAATTAGACGTAGAAATGCCACTTCATGAGCAAGGGAACGCAGGAAATTGTGAGATTCTTCCATCGTTCGATGGAATACGATGTGTTGAGATAGGCGTGTGATGCCGACGCGCTGCCATATTCGCGATTATCCACATCCTTATGACCCGCGAAGGCCAGATGGGGTATACCTGTAGTGGCTGTGAATGAAGGCTGGCAGGAGGGCGCATCGATGCCCTGCCTCCGCGCATTTAGTTGGGCTTGCTGACTTATGAAACGGTTGGCCTGCATGGCAAGTAACCGCATAGCTGCGAATGGATAAATACGTGAACGCGAGCGTAGATGGCCGTTACAATCCCGATGATCAAGACGCTCGCTGCGTCGCCCTGGCGCAGGATCGCCGTGGCCATGGGCAAAGCACATTCGCGTGGTACCTGGCGCGGGCGCTGGTCGAGAGTGGGCTACGCGTGCTCGTGGTAGATCTTACCGGGCGCCCTGCCCGACTGAATGCGCTGGCAGGGTCTGGCGCAATCAGGAATCTGGGCACCTGGACGCCGGCCATCCCACATCCGCCACAACTTGCGGCGCTCATCCGGTCGGCGCGCCAGCAGACACGTGGTCGCGTCGACGTGCTGTTGCTGGACATCGACGGAAGCATGCTCGAGAGTGGGGGCGGCTTCACGGCAGGAGTTGATTACGTTTTGGCGCTGGTAGATCCCACCGAGAACGGTCAGCGCGCGGCCGATCATTTGGCCGAACAGCTGGGCGATGCGCCGCCGCCACAGGGTCAGCTTGGCGTCGTCTTTTGCCGCGCCAATGAGACCGAGGCGGAACACTTTCCGCAGCAGACGGAGCATCGCCACCTGCCCATCGCTGGCTACTTCCCCGCGGACTATCTGCTGGCCGGAGACGCCGTCGGCCAGCGCGGCGGCCACCCCATCGTGCCGCACGAGGGCTACCTGCAGGCGGTGGCGCGGCTGAGCCGTATGATAAAGCGTCTGGCGCGATTACGCCGCATCACCCCGGCTGACTAGCCGATGCGACGCAGTGATACCACACTTTATGCAGGCATTGGCGTATGCCACATCCTCACCCGCGCAGGCGGGCCCTGCGACCCGCAGGCCAGCGCGGCGCGCCTTCAGACGCCCGCCACCCCGCCACCCTACTCCCACGACCTCGCGCAATCTGGTATGATTCGGGCCGCTTACAGCGTGTTATGAACTCGTCTGCAATGTTGTAGAATGGCCAGAGCAAGCAGTGATGTGCCCTCGGTCTCGCCGAGCGTAGCCAGATCACAAGGTGCGGCATTGTGCCGATGGCGGCGTAGGATTTGGGGGTGAATGTGTTAAACCGGCTCTCGAACACGGTTGCGCTGGTGACTGGCGCGAGCCGTGGCGTCGGTAAGGGCGTCGCATTAGGTCTCGGAGAGGCAGGCGCCACAGTCTATCTGACCGCGCGCACGCTGGGGCCAGGTGATTCCCACCTGCCTGGTACCTAAATGCAAACCGCGGAGGAGGTCACGCGCCTGGGCGGGCGTGGCATCGCGGTGCAGTGCGATCATGCCGACGATGCGCAGGTCGTAGCGGTGTTTCGGCGCGTGCTGGCCGAGCAGGGACACCTCGATCTTCTGGTCAATAACGCCTTTGCCACGCCTGTGGGCGCATGGGACGAGGTCCCGTTCTGGGAACTTCCACTCGATCTGTGGGACCGGCTGATCACGGTCGGGCTCCGGTCCTACTACGTGGCGAGCGCGGTTGCCGCGCGGCAGATGGTCACGCAGCAACGCGGGCTGATCGTCAATATTTCCTCGGTAGGATCGCGGATCCATCTCAGAGAAGTGCCCTACAATGTTGGGAAAGCGGGCGTGGAAAAGCTCACGGCTGATACCGCCGAGGAGCTCCGTCCCCATGGGGTGACAGTGGTCTCCTTGTGGCCACCGTTCACGAAAACCGAGCTGGTGCTCGCCGAAGGAGAACCGCCCGCCGACGTGCTGCCCCGCATGGCCACTCCGCACTTCACAGGTAGGGCAGTGGCTGCGCTGGCGGGCGACCCGCATATCATGGACAAGAGTGGCCGCCGGTTCATCGCGGCGGTGCTGGCCGAGGAATATGGCTTCACCGACCTGGACGGTACCCGTCCGGCTCCGCCATCTTACGCGCAGCATCACGGCGAACCAACCAACTGAACCCTGCTGCTATCACTCTGTGCAGTAAGAGAGATAGGCAAAGGCGATGACGTGCGGACCCGCCAAGACGGTGAGAAGTAGGTCGGCAACGCACGCCAGGGAGCGCCACCAACGCCCATTCGTCGTCACGAACATCGGTCGGATAGCAGTTGTGCGGAGCAGGAGGTGTACTGATGCTACATGCTACATTCTCCATATCAAGTTCATAGCACGCTCTAGAAGACTCGAGTGCCCAATGGCACGGTACTGTCTGGCGAGATGAGTACCACCGCACCCGCGTCATTGGCCACTCCCAGCGTCAGCACCTCGGAGCGAAAACCCGCGATGCGACGTGGTGGGAAGTTGATGACCGCCAGCACGAGTCGCCCGATCAGCGCGTCAGGCTGATACTGTTCGGTAATCTGCGCGCTCGACTGGCGGACGCCAAGCTCTGCGCCGAAGTCTATCCGCAGCGCAAAGGCGGGCTTGCGCGCGCCTTTGAGTGGCTCCGCCGCCACGACTCTTCCGACGCGGATATCCACGCGCTGAAAGTCCTCGATGCCAATCTCGCCCGGCCGCTCGGCCCCTGCATCAGTCATCGCTTCATTGTCCCTTCACCACGAATCACATCTATTGCGTCATCGATTTCTCAGGGTGCCGCTGGCAGGTCTTCCATGAGCGATACGACGCCCGCGTTCTCACGGAGATGGCCGTCAGCAAGCGTCCACACGTTGCCGCCGAAGCGATTCAGCAGCCAGCGGTCGTGCGAAATCAAGAGCACCGGACCGGGAAACGCCAGTATCGCCGCCTCGAAAGCCTCCAATACGTCCAGGCTCACATAGTTGGATGGTTCGTCGAGCAGCAGCACGTTTGGGCCGAGCGCCAGCAGCCGCGCCAGTTCGAGCTTGCGCTTTTGCCCTGGGCTGAGTTGCCCAATTGTCTTCGTCAGATCCACCAGCCTGAATAGCCCGTTGCCGAGAATCCCGGCGATGAGATTCGACTCGTAGCCTTCCAAGCCGTCGCGATAGGCGTCGAAGACGGTGCGGTCGTCGCGACCTACCTCTGGCTCCTGTGGCAGATAGCCGATGCGCGCACCCGGCGCCAACCGCACATGGCCATGGTCAGGCGGCTCCAATCCCAGCAGTATACGCAGCAGCGTCGTCTTGCCTGCGCCGTTGGGACCAACCAGGGCTACCCGCGCATCTTGGGGTAGCGTCAGATTCACATCGCGCAGCACCTGACGTGCGCCGTAGCGCTTGTCGATATGCTCCATCCGCACAATCGCATTGGCGCGCAGAGCCTCGGCCTGAAATTTCGGTTGAAAGCGCATCAGTTTTGGAGGCTTGGGAATTGGGTCGGCTTCGATGCGGCGCAGTTGCTCCTCGGCGGAGCGGACGTTGCGCGAGACGGCGTCCGCGACCCATTCAGCCTTGCCCTTATACGCCAGCTTGTCGTTGTCTTTGGGCTTGCGGTTGTGCGCCACCTGCCGCGCCGACTCACGGATGCGCTTGCGCAGGTCTTTCATCTCCTGCTGCTGCCGCGCGAAAGATTCTTCCCAGGCGTCTCGCTCGGCCACTTTTGCCTGCTGATAGACGTCGTAGTTGCCTTCGTAGTGTTTGAGCGTGCGGGAATACTCGTCGAGCTCGAAGATGCGGGTGACGCTGCGATTGAGAAACTGCCGGTCGTGCGAGACGATCAGGGCCGCGCCCGCGTAGTTGGCGAGATAATCTTCGAGCCAGGTAAGACGGGCAGCGTCGAGATGGCTGGTCGGCTCATCGAGTAGCAGCACAGCGGGCATCCGCAGCAAGAGCATCGCCAGCCCGACGCGGGCACGCTCACCCCCAGAGAGCGTGCCCAGATCACGGGTGCGGTCGAGATATTCCAGGCGCAACCCGGCGAGAATGGCGTCCATGCGCGCCTCCATCTCGTAGCCGCCGCGATCTTGAAATTGGCTGGCAAGTTGCCCATAGTCCGCCAGCAGCGCGTCGAGCGCTTGTCCGGTAGCGGTCGCCATGGCCGCCTCCAACACGCGCATTCGCGTCTCGATGGCACGCAACCCGCCGAGCGCATCGGCCAGCAGCGCATCAATTGAGCGCCCGGCGATATCGGCCAGCGTCTGCGCGAGATATCCCAGGTCGGCGGATGATGCGCGCAGCACCTCGCCACTATCGGCCGTCTCTTCGCCAGTAATGATGCGTAGCAGCGTGGACTTGCCCGCGCCATTCGCTCCAACGAGTCCGACGTGCTCGCCGGGTTCCAGCGCGCATGTGACGTTGTCGAGCACGGTGACAGCGCCATACGTTTTCGTGATATTTCGTAGCGTCAGCAACATACGAGGTGATCCCCTACGCCAATCCGGCGGAATGGGGCCGTCGAGGATGAGGTGCATCGGAGCCGGAAGTTGCCATCTTGCAGTGAGCCGTGGATAGCCGGCGACAAACACACGCTGCCACGACGACCCGCAACAGGTCTCAGGCAGAGCAACCGGCGAGAGGATGAGGATATGCGGAGATGCGACCCTGTGAGCGGGCATCATGTTGACCCGCGCGAACGCTCATCGATTGCCGGTTAGCGTGTGGATTCCATCGGTTCACCTCCAGCGTTTATTGTACGCGAGATCGGCGGTAGGGGCAAGGACGACTGATCTTCACAGAAATCTCCGCAGGAAGCCGCTGGGATTCACCCCAGGCGGAGGAATGCGGGGCCGCCCGCAGGCGGAGGTACTACCCTAATTGATGCGTATCTTCAATGGCGATACACTTGTTCTATGAAACAGACCTTGCTCGTCAAACTCCCCCCGACGCCAGACCAGCATGCCGCCCTCTTGCGGACGCTGGAGATGTTCAACGCCGCCTGCAATGTGATTGCGGTGGTGGCGTTTCGGGAGAGGTGCGCCAACAAGATTGCCCTGCAACAGTTGGTGTACTATGACATCCGTGCGCAGTTTGGTTTGTCGTCGCAGATGACCATTCGTGCCATTAGCAAGGTAAGCGAAGCCTACAAACGCGATAAGACAAAGCAGCCCCAC
>DAHUXT010000077.1 GCA_027307065.1 Ktedonobacteria bacterium | reverse complement strand
CGAGATTTCCGCCGTGCCGCCGGGGTCGGTCAAGGGATTGCATCTGGTCGTGGCAGATGTAGCCGCGGCGCGAGAAATGCTGGCTGGTCGGGGCGTCGCGGTAGGTGAGATTGACGAACATCCACAGGGCATCAAATACGCCTATTTCAGCGACCCCGATGGCAACTCCTGGGCATTGCAAGAGATTCCCCCTGGCATCTAACACGTATCCACCGCGTATCCGCAATGTATCCTGAATGACTGGTGCTCTGTGGTTGAGAGAGGGGAATGAAGGATGGGTATCGTCACTACCGGATTCTCGATGTCGCTGGATGGATTCGTCGCGCTGCCAAACAATGAAATAGGACCGCTCTTCGACTGGTACTCCATCGGCGACACCCAGGTTGAGGTGCTGGCTGGCGATGGCGCGTACAAGCTATCATCCGAGAGCGCCGAGATGCTGCAGGAAGCTGGCAAAGAGACGGGCGTGTTGCTGACGGGGCGAAGACTGTTTGACCAGACCAATGCGTGGGGTGGCCGACATCCCTTGAATGTACCGATTGTCGTCGTCACCCACTCGACCGATGGTGTCGCGCCGGAGTGGCTGCAAGAGGACTCGATCTTCACCTTCGTCACCGGCGGCATCGAGAGCGCCATGGCAAAGGCGCAGGAGATCGCAGGCGAGAAGAAGGTCGCCATCGCCTCCACGAATGTGTTGCAGCAGTGCATCAGGGCTGGATGGCTCGACGAGGCGCATATCGATCTGGTGCCAGTCTTATTGGGCGAAGGCATCCGTATGTTCGATCATCTGGGGCCAACACAGATCAACCTGGAGAACACAAGCGCGACATCCTTCGCCGGGGTGCTCCATCTGACGTACCGTGTCGTAAAGTGAACGTAGTTGGCGAATGCCGCCGCAGTGTAATAAATAGCACGAGACGCCAGAAGTGCGGAACCTCTAGCGTCTCGACTGATTTCCCCAACCCTACGCCGCGGCGACACTCGCCCCAGAATCCATCCGGCGCAGCCGCCCGGTGATGATCTCGCCGAAACTGATGAGCATCAGGCCCAGCAGGAGATGCAGCACCTCGATCACGATGTGGCCTGAGCCAGGCAGCAATTGCGTCTGGGTCATGCCAACAACCGCCACCACGATGCCCGTCAGGAACGCACCAGCGGCCAGCCCGATGCTCGCGCCCTTGCGCGTCGCGTAGATGCCCGCCAGCAGCCAGAGCGCGAGCACCACGATAATGCCGAGCAACATGTGCTCATTGACCAGGTTTGTCGCGTTGCCCGTCCAGAAGAGCAGTCCGAGCACAATCATC
Organism: Ktedonobacteria bacterium; assembly: GCA_027307065.1. GTDB lineage: Bacteria > Chloroflexota > Ktedonobacteria > Ktedonobacterales > JADMIN01 > DAHUXT01. The sequence goes on along the minus strand of DAHUXT010000077.1, from coordinate 12,612 downwards.
ACCAGACCACCCAGGCGCACGACCCAGGATGCAATCTTCGCAAGCATGTGGAGTTTTTCCCTTTCAAAATCAGGCCAGATAGCTTTACGCTCGCTAAGGAATCTATTTCGCCGACGTGGCGACCGTGTCTTGCTCCGCTTTGGGGTTCGCCGACGCGGCGGCTGTTTCTCGCTCTTCTTTTGGGCTGGCCCACGGCGTGACCGCGACCCGCGGCAGCGCGATCAGCAGGGCAGCTAAGGTGAGCAGCGCGCCGAAGATGAACGGCAGCCCGATGCCGATGCCAAAGAGCCAGCCTGCTACCAACGGACCGATTACCCGACCGAGGCCAGCCATCCCTTGCGCCAGCCCGAGCGTCTCGCCCTGAGCATCGGCAGGGGTCGCCAGCGAGAGCAGCGCATTGGTCGTCGGAGTCACCGCGCCTTCGCCGATGCTCAGAATTCCCAGCGCCAACAACAACACGCCCAGTGAGACAGCGAAGGGTAGCAGCGCCAGCCCGATCGTTAACACCACCAGGCCGCCAATCTGCACCGTGTGCTCGCCAAACCGCTTGACCAACTGGCCAACCATGCCGCCCTGCATCACTACGATGATCACGCCGACATAGGTGAAAATGTAGCCGTTCTGCGTCGCGTTCCAGCCGAAGATTCGCTGCGAGAAGAGCGCGAAAATCGCCTCCATCGCCGTGAACGCCAGCGTAAAGAAGAGATTGACGATGATCAGCCGGGCAATCGCGGGCGTCCGGACCACGCGCTGCCAGCCGGAGAAGAGGGCGAACGGATTCTGGTGGCGATCCGAAGCGGATTCTCGCCGTACGCGGGTCTCGGGCAGCAAGGCAAGCACCAGCAACGCGTTCACGATGGCTACGCCGAACGCCGCCCAGAAAGGCACCGTGCTGCCAATGCCCGCCAGCACACCGCCGAGCGCCGGACCAACGACGAAGCCGAGGCCAATCGCCGCGCCAATCATCCCCATGCCCCGCGCGCGATCTTTCGGCGCGGTAACATCAGCCACCACCGCCTGTGCCGAGCCGATATTGGACGCGCCCAGGCCACCGACGAAACGCGCCACCAGCAGCAGCGGCAGCGTGCCCGAAATGGCGGTCAGCACGAAGCCGAGCGCCTCGATCAGCAGCGAGCCGAGAATCACTGGGCGTCGCCCATAGCGGTCTGAGAGCGCGCCGAGCAGCGGTGTGAAGAGGAACTGCGCCAGCGCGTAGACCGTGAGAATCAGGCCAACCTCGAAGGGATTGGCGCCAAGCCGTTCCGCCCAGAAAGGCAGCAGCGGCAGAATCAGGCCGAAACCGGTGATATCCACCAGCACGACCAGCGCCACCATCAGGATGGCGTTGCGTGAGCGCGCCGGCCCGGCGGTATTCGCCTGTTGTGGCAATCGAGAACTCATCGTGGTATCCTTGAGACATATATTCGTCATTGACTAGTCAGCTGTGACTACCGCACCCCAACAATAGCACGCGGCCTCAAATTAGTCAAGCTTGACTAATCGGCGCGGATGAGAAATACACCGAAGGTCTTATACCACGCACTCAGAGCCTTGCCCACGAAGGGATAGATGCCATGGACGAACGCGCGCTGCTGCTGCTGGGCATGTTACGGGCACAGAGCCAGCACGGCTACCAGATCAACGAGTTCATCGAGCGCAACCTCAGTCGCGTCACCGATATGAAGAAGCCGACCGCCTACGCTATTCTGGATCGCCTCAGCCGCGACGGCTACGTGCGCATGCACACCGAACAGGAAGGCAACCGCCCGCCGCGCAAAGTCTATTCGATCACGCCAAAGGGCGAGCAGGCGTTCGAGGATTTGCTGCGCGCCACGCTTGCGCGCTCAGACCGGTTTTCGGCTCCGGGCGATATCGGACTGATGTTCCTGACGCACCTGCCACGCGCTGAGGCCATCGCCCTGCTGGAGCAGCGCATGGAAGACCTGGCGACACAGCGGGCATCGTATGAGCGCGCGCCACGCCACGACTACGACCTGGGCGCGCGGCTAGCCATCGAGCGCATCTTGCTGCATATGGAGACCGAGCGCGGTTGGTTGACCGGCGCCATCGCCACACTCCGCGACACGCCGGAGCAATAGCACGACACTGCCACCGAGCGGCACGGGTGATCCATCCACTGCTGCTGTCTCATGGACCGCGCGTGGCTGGTTGAGCCAATCGTCCATCTGTGGTAGCCTTGATGACGCGGCGCGAGGAGATCCGTGGCTGGAGGGCCACACCAATGACCACGTTCCACGAAGTTGCGCACCTGGAGGAAATCGCGCCAGGCGAGTTGCTGCGCGTTGAGGTGGGCACGCATCTCGTCTGCCTGGCCAATGTCGAGGGGATCATCTACGCCGTGGATGACGACTGCCCGCACACTGGCGGTCCGCTCGACGAGGGTGAACTCGACGGCTGCGTGCTCACCTGTCCGATTCATCTGGCGCGGTTCGATGTGCGCGATGGCCAGGTGCTGCGCGGACCAGCGCGAGAGTCGATTCGTACGTATTCGGTGCGGGTGGAGGATGGGCGCATCTTCGTCGCTGAGCCCGACGAGCACACATAGCCGTCATCAGCGCGTCATCAGCAACCATGCCTGGCACATTGCCTGGCTGTAGAGGAGGCCACTTTGAATGGTTCGTCGCATGTCGTCTTCGGCGTCGCGGGTGCGGTGGCGGCGGATAGCTTTCTCCATCTTTCGGGGCCAGCCATCTTCGGCGGCTCAACCGCCGTCAGCGGAGCGTTGATCGCGCAGAAGGCCATCTTCTACGGCTTCGCGGCGCTAGGCGCGCTTACCCCCGATATCGACAACGCCCGCAGCACGCTCGGCAAGCGCATGGGAATCGTCAGCAAGGGCATCCAGCACTTTGCGGGGCACCGGCGGCTTTTCCACAGCATCGTCGGCCTGGTGATGGTCGCCGCGATCATCTATGGCGCGCAGTATGGCGTTGGCCTGGCGCTGCAACGATCGGCCACGGATAGCCCCACGCGCCATCTGGGCGAAGTGCTCACCGGATTGGCGCCGGGGTTCAACATCGCGCAGGGACTCGGCGTCGCGTTCGTCGGGCTGCTCGTCGGCTACTTCCTGCATCTCGTCGCCGATAGCCTGACCACAGGGGGCGTCCCCTGGCTCTGGCCGTCCCATGCGCGCTATGGCTTTCCGCCAAACCACAACTGGCGCTTCAGGTCCGGCACGTGGGCAGAGAAGGTCGTGGTGGTCATCGTTTCACTGGCGGTCATCGGTTGGTGTGTTTACCGCTGGCGCCAGGGCTACCCTGTCGTGTAGCGTGATTACGAGACTGAAACTGACCTAGTGGAACTGGAAGGACCGCGTGCGATACACGAAGGGATGGCTCCGCATGGCTGAAGATACGAGCGCTCCAAACGCCGAGACACCGCACTGGCAGGAGGCCGATTCGGCGCTGTTCCTGACGATGGACGATGTGGTGGTGCCGATGCGCAAGCAGCAGATTGTGGCGCTCTGCGCGCTTATTCCTGCCCAACGCGACGAGACATTCAACGTCGTCGAGCTTGGCTCTGGGGGTGGGCTGCTGGCGCGCGCCGTGCTGGATGCCTTTCCCAATTGTCACTACCTCGCGCTCGACGGCTCTGAGGTGATGCGCGCTCAGTTGCGCGAGACACTGGCGCCCTACGGCGACCGCGTGACCATCGCCTCTTTCGAGCTGGAGGATGCCGCGTGGCGCGAGGCGCTGCCTTCACCGCTGCGCTGCGTGCTCTCATCGCTGGTAGTCCACCATCTGACCCATGAGGGCAAGCAGCGGCTATTTGGCGACGTAGCACAACGACTGGAGCAGGGCGGCGCTTTGCTGCTGGCCGATCTGGTCGCCCCTGCCAGCGACCGGGTCCGGCTGCTCTTCGCCGACCAGTGGAACGCCATGGCGCAGACGCAAAGCCAAGAAATTGCGGGCGACCTCAGCCTCTATCAGGCGTTCCGCGATGCCGAGTGGAACTATTACGAGCTTACCGAGGAAGACTCGATGGACCACCCGTCGCCTTTGCCCGATCAACTCCAATGGCTGCGCGCGGCTGGATTCTCGATAGCTGATTGCTTCTGGCTGTTCGCCGGCCACACGATCTACGGCGGCTACCGTTAATCCGCTGCCACAGCATTTGCACCAACATGTGACGTGAGCAGCCATCTGAGGAGGGCCAGGTCACGCTTCGTCCGCTTTTTCGTTGATGGGCGCTGATCGAGGTTGTTTGGCGGGCGCAGGCAATCGAGTCCGAGTCCGCCAGAATGGAATTATTAGCGCGCTGACCGCTGGCGCGATCGCCAGCAGCAGAAAGCTTTGTTCAACCCCCTGCGTCGCCACGGCCCCGCCGGTGAGCACTGGACCGAGCAGCGTACCGAGAGCATCAGCCGCGCTATATGAGGCAAAGATCACTCCGTAGGCGGCGCCACCGGCTCCGGCCAGCCGTTGCCCACTGCTGGTCAGCAGCGAGGGCGCGGGTATCACTACAAGTGCCAGCGCACACCCCAACATCGCCAGCAGCGCCATCACCGCGACCAGCTCCATCGCGATAGAGTGCATGCTCGGAATGATGTCTCGCAGCCATGTGGGCGCGGGCACGTTCGTGAAGGGCCCTCTGCTCGTCACGAGGGCAATTCCGGCAAAGCAGAGCGCCACAAACGTCAAGCCCAGGAAGATCGTCCACCGAGCGCCCAGTCTCCGCTCAGAGCGGCTCACGAGCGGCTGCATGATCACAAAGCAAAGAGCAAGGGCACCGAACGCGACGCCGATCGCCCAGGGGGGCATACCAAACGATACGCTCAAGAGCAAGGGCGTTACCGGCTCGAGCGACGAGAGCGCGAGCGCCCCGGCCATCGCCGCGAACAGCCCCAGCCGGAAGACTGAATCGCCCAGCAGCAGGCGGCGCATAGCGCGTTGCGGATGGGTCCCAGGCAGCAATCGGTTGCCCGGCAGCAGCAACAGGCGACCGAGACCATCGATAACGACCAGGCCGGTTGCCACCAAGAACGGCAGCCTGAATCCACCGACAGAATAGAGCGCGCCGCCTAATGGTGGGCCGATGAGTGCGCTTAATCCTGTGACGGTGAAGGCCCGCGCGAAGAGGCGTGGATGCTCTTCGGCAGGGTAGAGTTGCACGAGTACGGCCAGTCCCGCTGTCCATGTCAACGTGCTGGCGCCGCCTTGCGCAGCGCGCGCAATGAACAAGCCCGGAATCCCCAGTGCGAGCATGGGCGAGTAGGCGAAGAGCAGCGTTGAACCTCCCAGCGCTATCAGCCCGAGCAGCAACGTTCGGCGAGGACCAGCACGATCGGTCAGCCGCGCCGCCAGGGGCGTGAGGGCAAACAGCCCGGCGGCATAGGTAGCGAATAGCAATCCAATGACAAGCGGAGACGCTCCCAGGCGCTTTGCTTCTTGCGGCAGAAACGGCACGACCAGACTGTAGAGGAGCAGGTCGAGGCCGAAGGCGAGCAGCAACACAGCCTGTGCGGCGCCCCGGCGAAAACGTCCGATGGCTTTGGTGGGCGCGCGTGGCTGAGCAGCATCCTTCGTATCGATTACGTCCTTGGCCTCTGGCGCATCTGTATTCTGGGTAGGCTCCGTGGCATTTCCAGGCCGGCCGTCATTGGTTCCGTCAACATCACTCGACATCCCATATCTCCCATGTATCGCGGACATTCAAGGCCATTGAAACAGGCCCGGCCAGGTGTGATACACGTCATAGCCATCGGTAAATACTATGCTATGCTAAATCACATTGACAGACTACTATTGGTTGCTACAAACTACATCGTGTCATGGATGTCTCATAGCCGCGCTCGGGAAGGTTAGCGCGCGGCCCTGCATTCCTCAAATAGAGCCGAGCGGAGATGTGTCGAAATCACGTCTCGCGCTTGTATGAGTCTGCGAAACGTGGTGGAGGAGCAGATGGAACGATGGTCTGGCCCTGCCGAGGATGCGGCAGAGCGGCAAAATCAGCAATCACCCCGGAGCGGTGGCGCGTGGTGGATACGAGTAACCAGTTACGGCTTCGGCCAGCCCCAACGGACAATCGAGGAGCGCGAGCGGGTGCGGCGCAGCCAGTTAGCGTCGTGGATATTGCTGGCGTTCCTGATCGTAGACGTGCTGCTCATCCCGATTGGCCTGAGCGATCCGGGCACGCTCGCGGCCATCGCCGTGGTGTTCGTTGGGCTGCTTGGCGGTATCGTGGTCAATCGTACCGGCCGGGTCGAGGTTGTTGGCTGGCTGGTCGTGGCGCTCGTCGATATTGGCGTCATGGCGTCGCTGCTCGCGGCCGGAACCGGCCTCACCGTTGATTCGTTACCGGCATATGACCTGATGATAGCGGCGGTGATCATTGCGGCGTCGATACTTGGGCCAACAGCCGCCATAGCCGTCTCCGCCATCAACATCATCCTCATCTGCGGCGACTTCTTTCTCCAGCCACATGCTCGCGACCTCGTCGCCGATCTCGCCACCTATCCCGGCACATTTGATGGCGTGCTGGCGTTGCTTGGCCGGCCTGTGGGCTTGCATATCATCATTACGGCCGTGTCGATCCTCTGGGTCGTCGGCACCGATCGCGCCATTCGCCGCGCCGACCGCGCTGAGGAAATCGCCCAATTGGAACACGCGGTCGCAGAGCAGCGACGCCAGTTAGAAGTAGGTGTCGCGCAGCTTCTGCAGACGCATGTGCGCCTGGCAAACGGCGACTTCAGCGCGCGGGCGCCTACGCTGCAGCGGGATAACATGCTCTGGCAGGTGGGGGTCTCCCTCAACAACCTCATCGGGCGCATGCAGCGTCTGGCAACAGCGGACATTCACTTGCAGCGAGCGTCGGAAGAGTCTCAACTGCTGCTCGCCGCGCTGCGCGACGCGCGGGCAGGGCGCCAGGCACGCTGGCCAGAGCCATCTGGCACATTCGTCGATCCGCTCGTCCAATTCTTCCAGGTTGCTGCATCCGGAGGACACGAACTCCATGCAGGCGCGAGCCCTGACCAGATGCCAGCGCCGGAATCCAACACTCCCTCAAGTTGGGGCTACATGAACCGACCTCACGATCCGGAGACAGAGTGGCCTCCTCTCCAGCCGCCATCCGATCGCCGCTAGCAATGCCGCTAGTAATAACGCCCGGTAGCGCCACCATCAGGCGAAGCGCGGCGCGAGCACGCGCCCAAGAAGGAGGAGTAAGCGACGCGAGAGCAATCGACAACATCATGGGGAACTGAACACAATCGCGGATCGCAAGACCGAGAAAGCGGGCCAAAGGATGGAACAGCGTATCCCTGATCGGCAAGGAACCACGACGGGGCCAGAGTTAGCGGCGCTTCGGGCAGTGTATATGGATGAGCAACGCCAGGCGCTTTACCCCGACCTCTTTATGACCCCGGCCAATGAACAACTCTTCCGCGCCGAGCGCGCGGGCTCAGGACTAATGACAATGGCCATGCGGCATCGTACCCTCACCTCGCGCCAACGTGCCGCGCTGGGAGTGTTTCGCCTGCAACAATTCGCGCTCTGTGGCTGGTATGACCTTGCAGTGATTTTCGAGCGCCGCCTTCTGGTCGACCCCCTGCTGGCAGAATGTCCCGATGAGACGATTCACATCATCGTTGGCTCGCAGCCCGATTGTCGTGTCCTGGCCTACTTTTGCCTTCAGGCAGCGGCGCCGTTCGCAAGTTACGGCCATCACGCGCGGTCGGATCACGCGCGTACGCCACGAATCGCCGACCATGACCGGCCAATCTACCCTACGGAACTTGATCAGTTCGGAACGGAAGTGTTCGCTTCTCTGCCGCGATTAGCCGCGCTGCCGATAGATCGCGTCTTCGAGCTCGAATGCCTGCTCAGCAATCGCGCGGTCACGTCTCCACTCGGTTTCGCGGCGCTCATCGAGGGCTTCTACACCGCATCGCTGCTCGTGCGTGATCGCCGGATGGGTATCGATGCCCTGATCGGCAACGTCGAACGGAGAGCGCGCCGCGTCGTGAAGAGCCTGGGCGTGCCTGTTCTCTACACACCGCGAGCTCCCACGGCGGCCAAGCCTCACGACGCGTTATGGGCGGACGATATGTTCACACCCGGGCAGTTCTGGCCATTTGTGATCGCAACTGAAGATCTGGACCGCCACGCGCGCTGGTTTGCTCAACTGGATAAGGCGCTCGACGCAACGACCGACGATATGAAGCAGTCGCTCGTTGAGTTGTTGAAGCAGCCAGCGTCGACGCGACCGTATGCCTTTGTGCCAACCGAGAATGACGCCGATAGTCCGTACTTCTGGACCGACGACCCTTTCTTCGGCGACGCCAAGGATCGCGCGCATGTGGTATCTTCCTGAAGGCGCTCGCACTACTGATGCGCTCGCCGAGTCGCCGGGATCGCGAACGACCTTCCTTCTCGGCGAAACGCGTACCAGTCCGCGGCACATGAATCGCGTTGCCCGGTGTCAGTTCAGGAAGGCATGCACTTGAGTACTCGTCTCGCCCGCGTCACGATCTACGTGCGCAATCAGGACGACGCCCTGAAGTTCTATACCGAGACGCTCGGCCTGGAGAAACGCGCCGATATGACGTTTGGTCCCGGCGCGCGCTGGCTGACGGTTGCACCCATCGGTCAGAGCGACATCGAAATCGTGCTGCAAGAGCCGGTGCCAGCCATGCACGGCGAGGAGTTCGCCCGCCAGATCGGCGAGCGCGTCGGCCAGGGTACCACCTGGGTCTTCAACACCGACGACTGTCGTGCCGAGTATGAGACGCTCAAAGGGCGCGGCGTTACCTTCGTCAGCGAGCCGCAGGAACAGCCGTATGGCATCGAGGCGGTCTTTGTCGATCTCTACGGCAACTCATTCAGCCTGCTGCAGCCACGCGAGATGCCTGAGATGCCGACGAATTCGTAAGCCGTAACAGGCAGCGTTTGCGAAAATAAGCCACGGCGCGCGCGAATTGCCCGTGTCTAGCAGCAGTTGCGCCGAAACTACGCGAAAACGGCGCACAGAGCGCGCATCCCTATTAACCCGCTGTCTCGTGAGCCGTATATGTGAACAGGTTCCCAGAGAAAACCTCCAGCTAGCGAAAGGACGGCGGTTCGCGTGACCCTGCAAACTCCGCAAACGGCCCAGACATCCTATGCGGCCCAGGCAGCGCAGGAAGACATCCGGCGCGACCTTCAGGCGAGCCTCGAAGCACGCCGCGAGCTTGGCCACGAGTACGACCAGCACTTCCTCGACGCGCTGGTCGAGAAATTGACGCGCCAGGTGCAGGTGCAGCAGCCAGCGCAGACGCCAGTGAGCAGCGATGCACACGCAGGAGAATCACTGGCGCTAGCGATCTGCTCGATGATCTTTGGCATCCCCATCGTAGCCATCGCGGGTGGCGAGGCGCAACTGGTCGGCATCATCGTGGCATGTGCCATGATTCTCGGCGTCAACATCGCCTTCAACCTGCGCCACCGCTAGCGGCAGGAACGCTATGCGCTGCTGAGCGGTGGCTATGTGTACGCGACGACGCCGAATGCCTCGGGGCGGCGCACCACACGCGCGAATCCGGCGTCATGGAGGCGGCGCATCACGCCGCTGGTGGTACGGCGGCCAAACGGGCTGGCCGGATCGCCGATATAGTGGAAGAGACGGCCACCGCGCCCCAGCACGCGGCGCAACTCGCGATAGAAATCGGCGGAGTAAAGATGGCCCGCCAGGCTCAACTGGGGCGGGTCATGCACGATGCGCGCGAACGAGGCGTCGGCCAGCGCCGGCAGCACGTCGGCGGCGTCACCGATACACTGCTGGATGTTGCTGCGCGTGAACAGTTCGCGTGACCACGGGTTCTGCCTGGCGATCTCCAGCCCGGCGGGATCGAGTTCGACGGTAACGACCTCGCTGGCAGTCGCTGCCGCCACAATCGCCGTGTAGCCAAGCCCGGTGGCGGTATCGAGCACACGTCCCGTCATTGGCGCGATGGTCTTCATCTTCGCCAGCGTATCGCGCCAGGGGTCGGTATCTTTGATGCGATGCATTGGCACGCCAGAGACGAGCATCGTCGGCGCGGACGCGGTGGGGTAGAGGCTGCGCACCCAGTTCGTCGTCTGAGAGAAGATACGAATCTCGCCGATCTCGCCGCCGCTTAGCGTGAAGCAGACCGAGTCGCTCTTGACGATGCGCGCCGCGTCTTCCCAGCGTAACAGTTCGCCGCCGGGATAATGGACGCCATCATCGCCGAGTGTGACGACTATCCGCGAACGGCCCAGATCAGCCGAGGTGGAGGCAGTGGCTTCGCCTGCTCCACGCGCCCGCACCAGTGGCTTCACCTGCACATGAGACAACACGACCGCCGGAAACGGCGTTTCCGCATCCATTACGGACGCCGCCGGCCGAGCGCGGCGACCGCTTTCAGATCGAAATGCAGGTTTCCCAGCAGACGGATGCCCGACTGGCCGCGTTTGCGCAACTCTGTCTCACAATAGGCGACGAACGCCGGAAACGGCTCGATGGCGTGGCCGGTATCGCTGTAGCGCTCTTTGAGGAAGTCAAGATAGCGCTGCACGTTCGTGTTTTTGTAGATCCGGTAGAACTCATATTTGAAGAAGTCCATCTCGTGGTCACTCAACACGCGCTGCGCGTACAGATCGCAGACCAGATCGGCGAAGCTGAGCAGGCGATCGACAATGTTTTCGTCGGTCGAGCCATGAAACTGCTCGCTGTAGACGAAGCGATTGTATTCGATCATGTAGAGCGCGCTGCGCACCTCGGAATCGGCGAACATCGTCGAGTAAAGTTCCTTGAAGAATGTCGCCTTTTGCATCGTATAGTTGCTGCGCATCTGCCGATAGGTCAGCATAATCCCTCCCACTGCTGCCAACAACAGGCACACGCTGATAATCTGGCTGATCGTGATCGTATTCGAGAGATTGAGCATTCCTCCCCCTCCACCGAGGCCTTGCAAGTGCCGAAAACTCCCCGCTACAAGTATCGCGAGTATAACATAGCTGGCCATCGTGCGGCATAATCGGCGTCATCTTCACGAGGCTAGAACACCCTGCGATAGCCCGAAGTCCGCTGGCTAGCCTCAAGAGTCGCTATAATCCCTGTGTGACACTCGAAGCAGCATTGTATCTCTCCAGGGAGAGCCGATACAGTCAGGAGCAGCGACCTGGTGCAATTACCAATCACCTCGCCAGAGGACGCCACGCCAACGCTGGGAGTCGAGACACCCGCCGAACTGTATACCGCCCGGCGCAATGCGTTTGCGCTCCAGCGCGACGAATACCGCCGCCAGCGGATGCGCGCCGCCAATCTGACGGTGCTGCTCTTCTTCGCGCCCATGATCTTCATCGCGATTGCCATTGGCACGGGGGCAGCGCTGTGGCTAGTGCTCGTGGCGCTCGGCTGGATTGTCTGCGGCTACTTCTTTGTGCGCCAGGGACGGCTCGAAGCCCGCTTTCGCCGCTTCGAAACGCTCACGGACATCAATGACGAGGGACTGCACCGGCTGGAACGCGACTGGCCCGCGATGCCACTGCGCGAGCCGCCGGAGCTTCCCGCGCCGGTACCCACCTTCGCGGGCGACCTCGATCTGCTGGGGCACGCGTCGCTGCAACACCTGCTCAACAGCGCCAGCACCCCCGCCGCGCAGCAGCAGCTCATCGGGTGGCTGCTCGCGCCTGCCGCACCGGACGAGATTCGCGCGCGCCAGCAGGCGGTGGCTGAGCTGGCTGAGGTCGTGGATTTCCGCGACGAACTGACGCTCTTTGGGCGCTTGTCCGGCATGTCTCCTGGCGCATATACGCGGTTTCTGGAGTGGGCCGAGGCGGAACCGTGGCTCCTGGCGCATCCTGCCGTCATCTGGATCAGCCGGATTCTGCCGGTGGTGACGATTGGGCTGGGCGTGCTGCAACTGTCTGGCATCATACCTGCGCCGCTCTGGCTGTTGTCCATCGGGGCCAGCATTCTGTTTACCATGCGCTTCGGCAAGCAGGCCGAGGAACTGATTGACCAGGTCTCCGACCGCCAGGCGACATTTCAGCCCTATGCGGGCATCTTCGCGCGGGTACTGCGACAGCCAAGCGAGGCCGAGCGGTTGCGGCGCATTCAGAACGACCTGGCAGCAGAGAAACTCAACGCCGACGAGCAGATGCGGCGGCTGGGAAACATCCTGCAGGTTGGCGACCTGCGCCTCTCGATGTTCTTCCCAATCATCCAGGCGTTTCTGCTCTGGAATTTCCACGTGCTCTGGTTTCTGGAGGGCTGGCAGCGCACTGCCGGGCAACGGGTGCGCACCTGGCTGGAGACGCTGAGCGAACTGGAGGCGCTCTCCGCGCTGGCAACGCTCGCGGCGGATAATCCAACGTGGGCATTCCCAGAGATAAGCGAGCCAGCAGCCGATGAGCCTGCCCTCACCGCGCGCAGTCTCGGACATCCGCTCCTGCCGCCAGCGGTCTGTGTCGGCAACGACGTCAGCATCGGTCCGGTGGGGCGCTTCCTGTTCGTCACCGGATCGAATATGTCGGGCAAGAGCACGCTGCTGCGCGCGGTGGGAATCAACACAGTTCTGGCGATGGCCGGAGGGCCAGTCCGCACTGAACGTCTGCGCCTGACTCCATTGCGCGTTGGCGCCAGCATCCGCGTGAA
>DAHUXT010000076.1 GCA_027307065.1 Ktedonobacteria bacterium | reverse complement strand
GAGCGGTGACGATGCGTCAGTCGTCGCTATCAGGTCAGGTGTCACAGGTTCTGTCCTCTGCTGAGTTGCATAGTGTCCATATGGAGGATTGTAGGCAGCGGAAAACGGCGCGTCAACCGGGCCTGGCAGTCATTCGCTACCACCAGGCGCTAGACCACTGGAGGAAATGGTCCCAGGCCACGCACCAGCAGGGCATTGATGAGCAGACCGAACAACAAGAGTGCCGCGAAGATGGCGTAAGCGCGTAGTTCTTGCAGCACTAGCTGCAACCGCGCCTCTCCCGGTTTTGCGAGCAGGGCACCGCTGATCGGAATGGAGAACAATGGCAGCGCGAAGAACGCCAGCAAGGCTCCGTGGGGCGCGCCGGGCGGCAGTGCGGCAAGCGCAATCAGCGCCATTCCGCCGAGCGCACAGAAGAGATAGACCGCTTTGCCAACACCATTGCCGAGCAATGTCACCAGCGTTTTGCGTCCTAGCAGCTTATCCTGATCCGCGTCGCGTAGATGCGCGCCCTCCGCCGGAAGCATCGCCAACAGACCAAGCGCGCCCGCGAAGAGCAGATCGCGTCCGGTCGGCGCGTGATGCTGAGCGAGCATCATGCCCACCACGATGCCTGGGCCAAGCGCCAGTCCAATGATGAGGTCGGCCCATGCGAAGCGCTTGAGCGCGAAGGACGTCGCTGAAAAGAGAAATGCGATCGTGATGCCTATGACGCCCAGAATGACAACCGGCCACCCACCTGATAGGACGAGCGGAATCCCCGCAAGCGCGCCGAACGCCATCAGCAGCATGCTCACCCGCAGCACGTTCATAGGATGTATCCCGGACCGCGCCAGCAGGGCACGCGCGGTGAGTTGGTCGCGACGGTCGGGTTCGGTGATGTGGGCGCGGCGGGCGAACTCCAGGTACACGTCGAGCAGGCTCGCCCCTCCCTGAATCAATGTGAGGCTGATGACCCCGCCAGCGCGGGCACGGGCAATAGTCGCGCGCCACGAATCCACAGGAGCAGTAGCGCGGTCAGAGCGGGCGTCAGCACCAGCAACAACGCTGACGGGCGAATCAAGCGTGTCCAGATGGCAAACTGCGCGCGCAGGGTTGACAATGGGAGATCGTCGCCATCGTTGGTCGCCATGGCCGACACGTCGTTCGGAACCTCGTCCAGCGCTGTTTGCTCATGAACGAGTGGCCGAGCGGCCATCCCCTCATCCATCATCACCCTCCTGCGTTGGTCGCGAAACATCGTTCTTGGAATGCGCCTGGGGCACGCCAGCTACGACGATTGTATCCGATCGCCTACGCGCCAGGATACCCAGGCGTACGAACGGGATACCACCGCCCATGTGCGCCGATCGTCAGACGATCGGAGAGGAGGGCCTTAGCCGCGAAGGCTCTCCTGCACTCGCGTCATGGCGTCGTTGAGCCGTTCCTGGCTGACCGCCAGCGTCAGATCGCCACGCGTCTTTTCCAGAATGCCGCGCACCGCGTCGGTGGTACGCCTCAGATTGCCTGTGATGGCGTCGGGGTAGTCCATCGTAATGAGCTGGCTGTAAATCTCGTCCATGTCCGCCAGCACTTCTTCGCAACCCTGCAGCCGACCCTGGCGCATGCGATCGAGAATATAGCGCCGCAACTCGCCGACGGCCTCGCCCAATCCGTTGAGGTATGGCGCCCACTCGACGCCGAGCGTCTCTGGCGTTGGCGGCGTCTGACGCTGCATCAACGCGCTGGTGATGGCAGCCTCGGCATATTCCTTCTGGGCATCGGCGACGAACCCGGCGTAGAAGATATCCTGGTGCTCACGCAGATCGAGGGCCATGTCGCGCAGCAGTCCGCCAGCCTCGGTGAGCAGCCTGGTAGACTGCTCGAACTCGCCTCGATGGGCGGCACGGATGGCATTCGCGCACAGCCGGATTGCGGCGCGCGACTTGGGGAGGGCGCGCTCGCGGGCGGCGAATTTTGTGGCAAGATATTCTTGTGCTGAACGCCCTATTGCCTGAAGATCAGACACGGTAACTGTCCTCTTTCTGCGGGCTCCTCCGCCGGGCTACCCACCTCATGCGATTACCCTTCAGTGTATCCACCGCCGGGTCCGGTGTCAAACAACCGTGGCGCCTTGCCGTCGCAAATATTCCGCATGCGCATGATCGGTTGCCGCCGCCTGGGCATTCCCTAATCGCTGCTGTACATGGGCGCGTGCGTCGAAGCTTTCCGCCGCCTCTGGTTCGCGCATTATCGCCCGGTCGAGCGCGAAGAGCGCCTCGCGATAGCGCCCCATCGCCGCGAGCGAGGTGCCGGCGGTCAGTGGCCCGCGATAGTCGCCCGGAATGCGCAACTCCATCAGTTCACCCAGGTGCAGCGCCTCGGTGACATTGCCACTCTGAAGGTAAATCTTGGCCTTCGCCGCCAATGCCGCGCAATCATCAGGGTTGGCCGCGAGCGCCCGGTCGAGCGCATCTATCGCGCCGCCCATATCGCGTGTCTCGATCATTCGCAGCGATTCGGCGATAGCCATGCGCGCAAGCAGCCGTCCCGCGCCGACCTGCTCCGCCTCACCTGGCAGCGGCACATCGCTCAGCCGCAGCCGACCGAACGGCGCCTGGTGGTCCATGTCTGGGAGCGCACCCACGGCGATAACTCGTCCATGCCCTTCGAAATCGATCTCCTGCCCGGCGAGCAATGTTCCACCATGCGCCAGCAAATCGGCCACCTCGTGCAGTAGCGCCGCCCCTTCCTCTTCGAGCGAATGAGGCACCGCCGCCACATCCAGTTCGGGCCGGCCAAATTTCTGCAATCCATGAGTATGGAGCCAGTGCGATTCGGCGTCCCACAGTTCGCGGTGAATGGCCACGTGCGCCAGCGGCTCATTTGGGTGAAGGTGGGCGATCTCGGCACGGCCATAGCTACGCTGCGCCGCTGGATCGATGGTTGCTCCCTGGGTCAGATCGAGCAGCACCCGCATCACCTGCATCGCCCAGTCGAGTGCGACGAGCGGTCGTTCACGCTGGGCAAAGATGCGCACATCGAGCGCAATCGTTCCTTCGCGCAGCGTCTGTGTGTCTTCGGCGACCAGCCCCCGCGTGAGGTCATTGAACGCGGATTCGCTCATGCCCCGTGTGACCGGCGCAGTGTGACGCGAGACGTTGACCCGCGCGCGCGCTTGAATTCCCGGGGGATTAATGTGATAGGTACCCAATCGCTGGCGAGCGCCACCGGCCTCCTCGGAGCGTGGCGCGTATTCGGCGGCGCCTAGTCCGGCGGTAGCTATCGCGCGCACCGTCGACGCCTCCACTGGTGGCTCGCCGTACCGCGATACCGTCAGAAAGTCTATTCTGAGCTCCTGGGACATGACAACTACTCCCGCCGAACTGGTGTGCCGCGCGTGTCTGCTCTCCGCCCGCCCATTGTAACACGCAGCATCATCGAGGGCCGCCGCCTCTGGCCCAATGATGTATGACCGCATACGAGGAAAACACGCTCCGCTTGAAGTACTACTCACGCGCCACCAGAAGCCAGATGAACCTGTCAAGCGTTTAATTCATCAATAGGCTGTACAGCCTCCGCGCAAGTATGCCCCGTAGCGACGGCATAGACTTCAGCCATCGGCGACGTCTTAGCCAGATTGGGGACGGCTACCACCGGCGGTTGCGTAGAAGTACCATGCAGTCGCCCCGGTGGAAATACCAAACGTTTGAGAGCAGAGCAAGCCGAATGGCAGCCTCGCGTCGGCGCTTATCTCGCGCGGGATTTTGGGGTGGGCGGTAAGTTGGGAAGGAGAGGTGGAGCGTTTATGACCAAGTTGCCCACAGATCTGCATATTACCTATCAACTACAGTATCGTAAGTGCGGCAAGCCGAGTTGTGGCACCTGCAAGCGTGGGCCGGGGCATGGGCCATACTGGTATGCCTACTGGCGCGAAGGCAATAAGCTGCGCTCAGGCTATATTGGCAAGACGCAGCCAAAGGGCGTCGCTCAGGCGGTGGTGGCACGGGCCGAGGCTCGCTTGATGCTGGCACGCGTCGGCGCATAATCGCACCCGCGCGCGCCGGAAAATAACGGTGCGGGCCACTCACTCAACGGAGCAACCCGCACCAAAGCACACAACACACTGCACGTGCCGACCTCGCGATTTTCGCGTGACTATTCGCTGAGCGAAAATTCGTCGAGTTTTCCCTGATCGATCAACCACTTCGTGAACTGCAGCCGCTTGCGCGTTGCCTCCGCGTCGCGCGCCTCATCCGAATTCGTAATGCGAACCGCGACCTCTATCAGCCGTAGAGCCTCATCCTCAGTGAAGCCGAGTGCCTCCAGCACGTGGAGATCGGTCTCCTCTGACAATTCGCCAGCATCCGCCCTTTCCGCTTCGTCATGGGACTCCACTACGTCCCCATTCTTGCTCCGGCGTGGGCGATGAGGCGCCGCATGCATCGTCACTGTCTCGTCCACACGGCTCGATGTCTCCTCATCGGCAACATCTTCGTGAGGGCTTTCGTGGCGCTCGGGCTCACTGGCAGGCTGCGAGCGCACCTTTTCCTCGTCTCCATCATTCAGGTACTGCTGTGACATATGATACCTCCGGGCGGATTCGCGTTCCGCGCACTGTACTCGCTGCCGCGTCGGCGCGTGGTCGGCTGCGCTGCCGCCCTTCACTATGTACTACGTAACGTTGGTGCCAATTGTTCGCACGAAGTGGCCCACAAGTGTACTTTCCATCACACAATGGTCACAACAAAGGCAAGTTACAGGCCACTGTAGGCCACCGTCGGTCGTCCGATCATGCCGCAATTGCCGCATACCCGGCGCTATGCTATCATCCTCCTGAGTGTGCCATCGCTGAATCCGCCCTGGTGTTGAGCGGGTCGCCGCCCGAAGGAAGCAAACGTGAATCCCGTCATTGTGCTGTATGCGAAAGCTGGCTGCCACCTCTGCGATGAAGTGCGGGCGCATCTGGAAGACCTTTCGGCGGAGCACGGCATCACCTTCGACGAGGTAGATATCCGGCGTGACGCCGACGTGTTCGAGCGCTACCGCTATCGCATTCCCGTCATTACCGTCGATGGCGTCGAGCGACTGGAAGGCAGAATCGGCGCGAACGAGCTGCGCGAGCTAGTCGATGACCTGCGACGGCGCCAGCCTTGATGCTCCATGCACTAAAACAGGGATAGCTCTCAAAAGTGTTACATAGGATGTAGAGCTATTCTCCCGGCGCACTCAGAATGTGGATATGCCACGCGGACGAACATAGAAAAGTACAGAGGAGACGAGACGATGAGCAAGAGCCGTGACGAGATGATCGAGCGGCTGCGCGGCTGGTCCGAGCGCGCGCTGCACGAGGCGCAATATGCCGATACTCATGACGATGCGCTTCAGTGGCAGGGCCAGTCGGCAGTGTTGAGTGGCGTCGCCAACTATCTCGAAGACCAGAGTGGCGCGGATGACTTCACCATCTGGCGTCAGGTGGTGGGTGATCGCACCAAGAGCCTGGCCGAGTGGATGTCGCGGCAGGGCGGCGCGGACGCGGCGCTCTATTCCGGGCAGGTGGCGGGCTTCGATGTTGCGCTCACGGTATTAAAGGACCCTGAGTCGCGTAACTGGCCGAAGTACGAGCCACACGCGAACTAGGACGCCGAATGTATATCGTCGTCGCGCCGCAATCACTCAAGGGCAGCCTGGATGCTGAAGGTGTAGGAGTGGCTATCGCCGCTGGAATACGCCGCGTCTGGCCAGATGCCGATATCCGCGTTGTGCCAGTGGCCGACGGCGGCGAGGGAACGGTCTCGGCGCTGGTGGCGGCGACACACGGAACACTTCATCACGCGACAGTGACCGGCCCGCTGGGCAATCCCGTGACCGCAGAATTCGGCATGCTCGGAGGTGATGCGCCACGAACGGCAGTCATCGAGATGGCGGCGGCATCGGGCTTGCCGCTGGTTGCCGCCGATCAGCGTGATCCTCGGCGGGCGACGACGCGTGGCACTGGCGAGCTGATGCGCGCGGCCCTTAACGTCGGCGCCACACGGCTGCTAATTGGCATTGGCGGCAGCGCAACCAACGACGGCGGCGCGGGGATGGCGCAGACACTTGGCGCCAGGCTATTGGATGCCCAGGGCGTGGAATTGCCCGCTGGCGGCGCGGCGCTGGCGCAGTTGGCGCGTATCGACATCGCGGGACTCGATCCCCGTCTGGCGCATGCGGATGTGCGAGTGGCGAGCGACGTGACCAATCCACTCTGCGGACCCGCAGGCGCGTCGGCGATTTACGGGCCGCAAAAGGGCGCGACACCGGAGATGGTCGCGGAACTCGACGCGGCACTGGCGCACTACGGCGAACTGCTCCGCCGCGATCTCGGCGTGGAGGTGATGACTACCCCTGGCGCTGGCGCGGCTGGCGGACTGGGCGCGGGACTGTTAGCGTTCGCTCATGCGACGTTGGTCCCCGGCGCCGAACTGGTGCTGACGACTCTCGACTTCGACCGCGCGGTGGCAGGAGCCAGCCTGGTCTTCACCGCGGAAGGACAACTCGACAATCAGACGGCGTATGGCAAGGCGGTTGGCGCGGTGGCGGCACGGGCGAAACGGGCGGGTGCGGGCGTCGTGGCGCTGGCGGGCAGTGTGAAGGCAGACGATGCGGCGCTGGCTGCCCTGGGCATCGATGCGGCGCTCTCCATCACAAGCGGGCCAATGTCGCTGGAAGAGAGTATGGCGAACACGGAGCGACTGCTCACCGAAGCGGCGGCGCACGCTACCCGGCTGATCGCGCTCGGGCAGGGATTGCCACAACGGTAAGCGACTGTCACGAAGGCCGCAGCAACTGAGACACCGCTGTATCGGCCAGCCAACGCTCGAAGCGCTGCGGAGTCCACCCACGCTCGCGCACCAGCAGCCGGTACATCTCTGGGCTGCTCAGCGCCCATAATATTTCCGTTGCCGTCTCGGTGGAAAGCGCCGGATTCAGCGCCTTCTTGCCCTCCAACTCTCCTATGAGCTCTGTCAGTCGAGCAAACCGCTGCTGGTGAATCTGACCCCAGGCGGCGACCAGGTCCAGGTCACCCTCGCCAGCTTGCCACAGCAGATTGATGATATCCGCGTCGCGCTCGAGAATGGTGCGCATCACCTTCGCCGCCAACCGCATTTGTTGCTCGGGATCGGACTCGCCAAAGGCGTCCTGGGCCAGGGTGCGAATATCCTCGTCCGCGCCAGCCGACCTCACCAGCGCCAGCAGAATGGCCACCTTGGACCCGAAGATGACATACAGCGTGGGCACCGATACCTCGGCCTCCTGCGCGATCGCCTGGAGCGTCGTGGCCTGGTAGCCATGTTCCGCGAACAGTTTTCGCGCCGCCCGCATAATGGCCTGGCGTGTCGCCTCAGCTTGCTGCAGTCGTCGTGGTGAATGATAGCGGCGGTTAGTTTGGTCACTCATACCCTTGACAATACCACAATAATCATTATACTACACTATATTGAATATATGTGGTTGCGGATGTGGCGTGAAAAGACCCTTCCTGGGCGCGACATCCCGGCGCATTTTCTCCTGGCGAAATGCATTCGTCTAAAAGGGTAGTACCATGTCTTTTTGGCTTATCGTCGTGGTGCAGTGGTTGCACGTGTTTTGCGGCATCTTTTGGTTTGGAAGCCGACTCGTTGTCACGTTTATCCTCTTGCCGACCATGCGCCGGGTGCCTCAGGCCAAGCAGCGCGACTTTCTGGGAGAGCTCGTCCGGCACTTCGTACGTGTCGAGCCATTGCTCGGCATCGCGACCCTCGTGCTCGGCTTCCTGCGCGGCACGGTCTTCGGGCAGGTCACCAGTCTTGATGCTGCGTTTGGCACACCCTACGGCCTCACGTGGACAACGGCGCTTGTGCTCGGCGTGGCCATAGCCATTCTTGGCGGGCTGGTCGGCAGCAATTTTGTGAAGTTGCAGTTCATCCCAGTTGCAGACGATGGATCATCGCAAGTGGCATTTGACCGGCAACTTGCCAAGACCCAGCGGTATTCGCGGCTAAGTCTGGCGCTCTTTCTCTTGATCTTCAGCTGCATGATTCTGCTGCGCTTCGGCTACTAACCGTCCACGATCGCCGCTAGCGCCGCCTTTCCGCCACCTGCAAGCCGCCACCGGGGCCAGTGAACAGCTTGATGGGTCGGCGTGGCCGCAGTCCAGCGGAGCGCTGCCAGTCGGCTATCTCGGCAAATGACCACGTGCCGCCCGCGCTGGTGATGGCAAAATAGAGGTCAGTCAGCGCGCCGATTTGCCCCGCTGCCTGTGGTGTCTGGGGCCGCACTACCTCGCCGATGACCAGCCTGCCGCCGGGCCGAAGCGCGTGGGCGCAGCGTTGCGCCAGATCACGGTTCTGCTGCGCATTGAAGTGATGGACGAGGTTGGCGATGAGGATGAGGTCATACTGTTCGCGGCCCAGGTCGGCTGTCAGCGCATTATCAGGGCGGTGAATGACTCGGCCGCCCATTCCCTCGCGCGCCAGCAGTGGCGCGGCGGCGGCAACCGCCTCTGGTAAATCCAGCACCGTTGACCGCAATTCAGGATAACGCCTGCACAGTGCCACCGAATAGTAGCCGTGCGAGCCGCCAATATCCAGCATGGTCCGCGCATTGCGTGGCATCGGTAGCCGTAGCGCGACTTCAGGTGTAGTCAGCCGCGCGCCCGAGCGCATGCCACGTTGGTACAGCTCCCACGACTCTGGCGTCATGTGCTCGTGCATCTCAATAGGTGTGCCCGTCCGGACGAACGACTCCATCTGCGCGATGAATTGCTCGTCCATGAACTGCATCAGAATGGCGTCGTGCAGTGAATGTGGACTGTCTTTCAGCATCCAGCGGCGCGCGCTTCGCGTGGGCGAGTAGCGGCCATCCCGCAGCCGAAGATAGCCGCTTGCCACCAGCGCGTCCAGCAGTTTGCGGGTCGCACCAGGCGCGGCGTCACACTGGCTGGCGATCTCATCCGCGTCGCGTGGCAGCGCTGCCACCGCCTCGAAGATGCCGAGTCGCGTCGCCACCATCACCGTACGCGCCAGTAACAGCGCGATGATGCTGTCGAGAATCGGCGTGGGGACGATTCCGAGCGCAAGCGCGACCCGTTCCACCACTCCATGCGGTATAGCGCCAAGTCGCATGGTGCTTTCCCGTCATTCTCAGACACTTTTGGGTACGCCAGGTGAACCCTGACCCAGGCCACTGGATGCCGCTAGCTTGGCCTAGGTCCCCTGCTCACTCGCTTTGGCATAATCTTTCAGTTCCCGGCGCAGAATCTTGCCCGATGCTGTCTTCGGGATGCTGTCTACGAACTCCAGGCGGCGAATGGCTTTGTAATTGGCGACGCGTTCGTTAGCAAATGCCATCAAATCTTCACTAGAGGCCGATTCACCCTCGCGCAGAGCCACGAACGCCCGTGGGATTTCGCCCGCCTCGGCATCCGGCCAGCCGATTACCGCCGCCTCGCGCACCGCGGGATGCTCCAGCAGCACTGCCTCCAGTTCGGCGGGGGCGATGCCAAAGCCCTTATATTTGATCATCTCTTTGGCGCGGTCCACGATGTAGACGTAGCCTTGCTCGTCGATATAGCCGACATCGCCAGAGTGGTACCATCCGTCACGCAGCACACGCGCCGACTCAGACTCCGCCTGCCAGTAGCCGCGCATGATCTGCGGGCCACGGATGCATATCTCGCCAACCTCGCCTACAGTCAGCTCGTGCTCGCCAGTCTCCAGGTCAACCACCTTTTGCTGGGTATCGCTGATCGGCGTGCCGCCCGATGCCAACCGGATCAACTCCAGTTCCATCGGGCTGTGGTGTGTCAATGGCGAGGCCTCCGTCATGCCATAGGCCTGGATCACGGGAATCCCGGTCGCGTCGATCACTTTCTGTGCCGCAACGGGGGCCATCGGCGCGGCGGCGCAGAGAATGTGGCGCACGTTTGGGAAGAGGTTGCGGCCGAGGTTGGGCATGCCTGAGAGGGCTAGCAGCACAGGAGGCACCAGCGGGAAGATGGTCACACCACGCTTCGTGATGAGTGAAAGCACCTCGGCGGGATCGAACCGCTCAACCATCACCAGCGCCGAGCCAGAGAACGTGGCCTGGCCCATCAGCGCGACGCCGTAGATATGATAGAGCGGCAGGAAGACCATGAAGACATCCTGCTCGGTTACGCGCGACGCCGAGATGAACTGGTGGAAGTTGATCACTAAATTGCGGTGCGTCAGCATCACGCCCTTCGGGAGCCCTGTCTTGCCGCTGGAATACGGCAGCGCGATCAGGTCGTCGTTGCGCACTTCCACCAGGGGCGCCTGCGTCGGCGCGTTGGTCATCAGCATCAGACCGAAGGGGATCACCTGCGCGTCGTCCGCGACTGGCTCGCTTCCGGTGGTCAAGATGTACTTCAACTCAGGCGTCTGGCTGCGCACCGACTGTACCAGTGGCAGCAACTCGCGCTGGACGAGTATCGCCTTTGCCTCGCTGTTCTGCAGTTGGTACGCGACCTCGCGCTCTTTGTAGGATGGGTTCATTGGACTGAGCACCAGCCCAAGCATGCTCGCCGCCATCCAGCAGATCATGTACTCGGGGCGGTTCAGCATCAACAGGCAGACACGATCGCCTTTGCGCAGGCCGAGCGCGTGCAATCCCACTGCCGCCGAGCGCGCCAAACTGTGCACTTCGCGGTATGACAGCGTGATATCGCGCCAGTAGATCGCGGGCCGCTCTGGCACTCGCAGTGCGGTGCGAGCCAGCATCTCGTGAAACGGCACATCGGGGTAGACCAGCGAGGGACGATAGAACTCCGGAAAGCTGTACGGCGTGCTGCGTCGCACATCCGGTGCGGCGTTGGCAAGCGTGTCTGCCATAGAAATGCCCCCTAATTGTCGAGGTACACCGCGTGGCAACCGTGGTGGTTGCTTCTGTTGTCCAAGTGTATCACGGGCTGTGTATTCACGAGAGCGCGAGCACGCAACCCTGGTCGCGCAGACTCCATTCCTCCTGCACGATGTAATGGTGTCCATGGTTCAGCGTCACGTTGCTGTTGTCTGGCGCCAGTGGACCATAGATTCGCACACATTTGTCGCCCATCTCACCCTCGCGACTCGCGCCATCGAACCATCCGCCGAGGGTTGGGTTGCTCACCGCCTCGAACTGTTCGTGCGATACGGTGCTGATCACCGCATCCGCTACCGGGTCGCCGTTGGGCGACTGTGCCGCCGGCAAATCGAGACAGCCATTGACGTCGGGGATATATGCGTAGATCAGATTCGTGTTAAATGAATTCGAGTGGTAGGCGCAGAAGTCGGCCTCGGCATTGCGCGTGAACGTGCAGCCGTCGCTCGGCAAAACGCCAGAGCACTCCTGCACGTTGTAGCCGGTAAACAGGTACACCATATGCTCGTCGTCAGACTTCCACTGGCCGTGCTTGGCATCGAGCACACGGTTGATCTCATGCACCACGTCGCCATCGAGCAGTGGGTCGGCCTGAGTGCCCGCAACCGGATAAGGTTGGGTATCGACGTATGTGCCGCCGAGCGTGACCTCGTTTCGGACCGGACCGCCCTGAGCATCATAGTACTGCGAGAGGATGTTGTAGAACGGGGTGCCGCCAACATCCCGGAAATATTGGGACATCAACCCCTCAAATCGGGCGCTGGAGCCGTTTGGCTCGAAGGTGCTGGCTTTGGGTAGCCAGAAGATCAGGTAGGCCGTCAGGTGATGGATCACCGTGCCTTGATGATATTTGAAGCTCGAGCAACCGGAAACGCAGGCGGAAATATCGAGTGTGGTGGTGTTTCCAGGGGTGAGTTTTGTCGTCTGGAGCGTCTCGTCGTTCCCAGCGACACACCCATATGGGTCGACGGCCACGTCATGAAAGACATAACTGCCGAGATCGTCGGTCGTCGTAGTGATGCGCGACGAGCCGTCGTTAGTCGTGATGGCGCGGGCGGCGTTCCAGCACTGGACCGTCACATGGGCCAGCGTCTTGTCTGTGGCCACGTCGGTGACACTTCCACGGAGCGTAGCCGTTGCGGGCGCCAACACGCTGCAGGTCAACACGGGCGGCGAGCCGACATTGTCACAGCCAGATGATCGCTTCGGGCCGAATCGCAGCGCAAACGCACTGCCGTTCCCCGAAAAATGTGCGGTGACGCTGGAATAGCGCGATGCCGTCGCGGTGCAATTGTAATTGCTTGCCTGTGACACCGTCAGTGAGAACGTGCCGTCGCTTGCCGCCGCTGTCGCGACCCCATTGCAGGTAACCGTGGCCTGCAGCGGAATCGGAACGCTCGTTCCGGCCTCGCGCGCGGCGATCTCTTCGCCGTAGACCGTGCCACTCACATGCGCCTGTGGGCCAAAGGGCACCTGGCAGCCGCTGAGTGCCAGCGCAATTGCCAGCATCATTACGAGCACCGCGCTCGCCGGAAGACTTCGCCTCCGCGGCATATTGCATCCTTTCGCTGTGTATCGCGCTATCATGTTGCGTCGTGGCATCACGATTCGCTGTTCGCGGGTATCCATTTTACACCTGAGGGGTGGAACCGGGCAAAATACTAGCGCTTCCGGTGGACTTTGTCGCTAGCCCCAATGACTGAGCGGAATAGACACCACGATAGGCGTCGGGTAAGAGCGCCGCGATGCGCGTCGCCATCTCGTCGGCGGCGGCGCGCAGGCTCTCCTTCAGCGTTGTGCTTTCCTGCCAGACAGGGGTATATGGTTCGCCGAAGACGACGCGTACCTGTGGGCGGTGCCAGATGCGCCAGCCACGTCCCGGCGACCAGACTGACTCCGTGCCAGTGATCGCTACCGGCGCGATCGGTGCCCCAGATTGCCAGGCAAGCCATGCGGCGCCTGTCTTTACGGGCAACATACCGAGAGGTTCGTCGCCCTGCGCGTACGTGCCTTCGGGAAAGACCAGTACCCACGCGCCACCGCGCAATGCATCGCGTATCGTGCGTAGGGCAACCCGGTCGGCCTCGCCCCGGCGAATGGGAACCGCGTCGGCCCAGCGCGCGAGACCGCCCAGCACGGGCCACTCAAACAGCTCTGCTTTCGTCAGGATACGTACCTCATGCTTGAGGCGCGCGGCGATGACGAACTGATCGGTCAGGCCGAGATGATTGCTCACGAGAAGGAGCGGACCTGTCTTTGGTAAACGCTCGATGCCAACGATCTCAAGCCGCATCTGCTCGGCCAGCACCAGCCTGGCGGCAGCGCGTAGTATTCGATATCCCCACGCCATCGCATATCCCACCACATCGCGTAATGATCGAGATGAAAAGCGTCTGCCGGCAATCCTAGCATAGTTTATGCGTGTCGCATAGCGGCAGATGACCCCGAAGCGCGACTTGCGACCGCCGCCCCACGGCTGCTACAGTGGAAGAGGCTCCGTCGCAGCGGCTAGCGCAGGCCGAATCAGGCCCTAGTTGATCAACGCAGTAAAGGCAGTCAAAGTAGTCAAGGCAACTGGCAACGTGTCGGGGGAGTACCGATACCGATTGTAACGGCCTAGCAATTGCGATGACTGAATCATGGCCGAAGTCGATGCACGTGCGCGAGCGCGGCGCAAAATAGCAAGGCTGCGTGCGATGTGACTACACTAGGGTAAGTGCCAACTTAGAACCATTTCCGGTACTCAAAGCGTGAGTCAGCGGGCGTCTGCGGCGGAACAACACATACATAGAGAGCAGCGGCGCGCGCCAGGCATATTCATCAGCAACAGTGGAGGCTGCAATTATGGCAGAAAGTCGCCTGCACGAGGTTTCACAACTCGGCCAGAGCATCTGGTATGACAACATCGAACGCCGGCTCATCGCATCGGGCGATTTACAGCGCCTGATTGATGAAGATGCGGTCGTTGGGGTCACCTCGAATCCCACCATCTTTGAGAAGGCAATTGACGGAAGCGCCGATTATGACGACCAATTGAAACAGTTGGTCGGCCAGGGCATCGCCGATCCCAAGGAAATTTTTGACGCCCTTTCTATTCAGGACATCCAGGCG
>DAHUXT010000075.1 GCA_027307065.1 Ktedonobacteria bacterium | reverse complement strand
GCAGCGTCATCGCTGTCCTCGCGATGTTGGGCGCGTTTCTCATCTCGGCCTCCATCCTCTTCCAGTTTCTCGGCGGCCAGCAAACCACCACGCTCCACCTCTATAACTGGTTCGCGTTCGGCAAGACCAGTGCGCTGACCTATAACATCGACTTCCGTGTGGATGCCCTGACGGCGATCATGCTGGTGGTGGTGACGGGCGTCTCGATGCTGGTGCACCTCTACTCCGTCGGCTACATGAGGGGCGATCCAGGCTACTCGCGCTTCTTCATCGAACTCTCGCTCTTCACCGTCTCGATGTTGATTCTGGTGCTTGGCGCTAACTTCCTGGTGCTCTTCATCGGCTGGGAACTGGTGGGCCTCTCATCCTACCTGCTCATCGGCTTCTGGTATACGCGCCCCTCGGCGGTCGCGGCGGCGCGCAAGGCGTTCGTGGTCAACGTCATCGGCGACTTCGGCCTGATGCTGGCGATCTTCCTGCTCGTCAAGAACTTCCACACGCTAGCGTATAGCGATCTGTTGCGCGGCGTCATTCTTGTCGAACCTGCCCCCTTTAGTCGGCCGGACTTAGGTCCTGCCCTCTCCACCAGCGCGGGCACCATCACCGCCATCGCGCTGCTGCTGTTCGTGGCGGCGGCAGCCAAGTCCGCGCAGTTGCCGCTGCACGTCTGGCTGCCCGACGCGATGGAGGGCCCGACCCCGGTGAGCGCGCTGATCCACGCGGCGACGATGGTGACTGCCGGCGTCTATCTGGTGGCGCGCTGCGCGGCGATCTTCTCCGCCTCGCCGACCGCGCTGGCCGTTGTCGGCATCATCGGCGGGGCGACGGCGCTGATGGCGGCGACCATCGCCTGTGTGCAGACGGACATCAAGCGGGTGCTGGCCTATTCGACGATGAGTCAGCTTGGCTACATGTTCATGGGCGAGGCGGCGGGCGGCTTCTCCGGCAGCATCTTCCACCTGACGACACACGCCTACTTCAAGGCGCTGCTCTTCATGGCGGCGGGCGCGGTGATCCACGCGCTGGGCGGCGAGCAGGATATGCGCAAGATGGGCGGCCTGCGCGCCCGGCTGCCGCGCACATTCTGGCTGTTCATCGTCGGTGGGCTGGCGCTGGCGGCGATCTTCCCGTTCGCTGGCTTCTGGAGCAAAGACGGCATTCTCAGCGCCGTGCTGGAACGCGCGCAGTCGGGCGGCGGCACGGGCTGGTACGCGCTCTATATCCTGGGGCTGGTCACTGCCGTGCTGACGGGCTTCTACATCTTCCGCATGATCTTCGGCGTCTTTTTCGGGCGCTATCGTGGCCCCGAGATTGTGGCGCATGGCGCGTCGGGTGCGCGGCGCGGTGGACGTGATCCGTTGGCGAACGTCCACGAAGCGGGCGCGTCAATGATGGTGCCGATGATTATCCTGGCAATTCTTTCAGTAATCGGCGGCTTCTATGGCACGCCCTGGGGCGACGTGATTGGCAGCTTCCTGGAGCCAGTGACACACACCACCACTACCGGAGTCTCGACCGGCAGCGGACTCTTCTGGCTGGCATTCGCGCTGGGGCTGGCGACTGGCCCGATTGGCATCGCGATTGCCTGGGCGCGCTATGCCCGCCGCGAGCCGAAGTTCCGCGTGTCGCGCAATCCGCTGGTCAAGCTGCTAGAGCATCGCTACTATATCGACGATCTCTACGATGCTATTTTTGTCCGGCCAGTCGTCGCCATCAGCTCGCTCTGGCGCGTCGGACTAGAAGAGGGCTTCTTCGAGGGCGGATCGAATGGCATCGGTCTGGTCGTCGGCGGCATGAGCAAGGGACTTCGCCGCCTGCAAACGGGCTACGCGCGCAACTACGCGCTGGCAATCTTCCTGGGGGCCGCGCTGATTCTCGTGTATTACGTGATCCACCCGTAGCGTGGGACGGTCGGGATAGAGGACTATGACAAACTTTCCGGTGTTGAGTGCGATTCTGTTCGTGCCGCTGCTCGGCGCGATTGGCGCGCTGCTGTTGCCACGGCTGGCAGGTTGGGGCTGGGCGCTACTGGCGACGCTGGTGGATCTGGCGCTTGCCCTCTCGCTCATTCCGCGGCTGGGCGCCGGCGCCGTGCATCTGCTCGCGCTGAATGAGCATCTGCCCTGGCTGCCAGATACTGGCATCAACTATACCCTGAGCGCGGATGGCATCAACCTGTTTCTGCTGAGCCTCAATGCGCTGCTGACGTTGGTAGCCGTGGGAGCGTCGCTCAATGTGGCGCGCACCGGCGACCGGCCACGTCAATATCTCGCGCTCATGATGCTGCTCAGCTTTGGCATGCAGGGCGTCTTTCTGGCAACCAACCTCTTTCTCTTCTACGTCTTCTGGGAAGTAATGCTGGTTCCGGCGTACTTGCTGGTCGGCATGTTCGGCGGCCCACGGCGTGGCTACGCGGCCATCAAGTTCGTGCTCTACACGACGGCGGGCTCCCTGCTGATGCTGGTTGCGATCATCGCCACTGGTGTCGCGGTGAGCGGGGCACACCACACCGCCTACACACTCGATCTGGCAGCGCTGCTCAACGCGGGCGTGCCGGAGCATCCGCAGATCATTCTCTTCCTGGGATTCACCGCCGCCTTCGCCGTCAAGTCTGGCCTCTTCCCGCTACACGGCTGGGTGCCGGATGCCTACAGCCAGTCGCCTGTCCCGGTCGTCGTGCTGATCGCGGGGGTCATGGCAAAGACGGGCGTCTACGGCTTCGTTCGCTTCTGTCTGCCGCTGTTCCCGCAGGCGGCGCACACGCTGACGCCGCTGCTCGAAACGCTAGCCGTCGTCGGCATACTCTACTTCGCGCTCCAGGCGCTGGTGGCGCTTGACTTCATGAAGCTGCTGGCCTATGTCAGCATCAGCCACATGAGCGTGATCGTGCTGGGCATCTTCGCGCTCAATGTCCAGGGCATCGAGGGCGGCATCTTCACGATGGTCACTCATGGTATCAGCATCGCGGCGCTCTTCTTGATCGCGGGCGCCATCGAGACGCGCACGCAGACCCGGCGGCTGGCGGACTTTGGCGCGCTGGCGACGAAGCTGCCCTGGCTGGCGACGGTCTTTATGATCGTGGCGTTGTCGGCGCTGGGTCTGCCAGGACTCAATAGCTTCGCGGGCGAATTTCTCGCTTTCCTCGGCACGTTCCAGTCGAGTGTGCTCTTTGGGGTGCTCGGGACGCTGGTGGTCATCCCGGCGGCGTGGTATATGCTGCGGTTCTTCCAGGGCACAATGGAGGGTCTGGTGCCGGAGGGCAGCCCGGTCGTCGCGTCGCGGCTGGTGGACCTGCGCGCGGGCGAATGGCTGCCGTTGCTGCCGCTGCTCGCGCTGATCATCGTGCTGGGGATTGTGCCGAACCTGCTGACCCAGCCAATGCAGCAGCCGGTCACGGAGATCCTCGGACGCATACTTCCGGCGGCCACGAGCACGAGCACTGGAGATGTGCCATCGCGCAATGCTCCCGCGCGCTATATCGTCACGGTGCAGGCACGCCAGACCTACGTGCTGCACACGGCGAGTTCACCGGCGTCGAACGAGAGAGAACAGACGAGGGGCGGCGCATGATCTTCGCGGATATTTCGCCATTCACCTACACGCCCGGCGCCACAGACTGGCTCCGCATTCTGCCGGAACTCATCCTGTTGGGAACGGGACTGCTGACGCTGATGGCCGATCTGGTTGCCGCGCCCGGACGCAAAGGCTGGCTGGCGCTGGTTGGGTTGGCGGGCGTCATCGGCGCGCTGGTGGCCACGGTGATGCTCTGGGCGGGCGGCACCTATGGCGATGCCTTCTATGGCATGGTCAACGATGACCGCGTCGCGCTCTTTGCCAGCGTCGTCATCCTCTTCGCAGTAGGTGTCGGGCTGCTCTTCTCGCCGGGATACGTCGAGCGCCAGGGCATCGTCCACGCGGGCGAATATTATACCCTGATGATTCTCGCAGCGCTCGGCATGATGCTCATGTCCTCCGCTAGCAACTTGATGATGCTCTTCGTCGGGCTGGAGATTCTCTCGCTCGCTCTCTACATTCTTTCGGCGATCGTCACCACGCGCCGCCGCTCGCAGGAAGCGGGCATGAAATATTTCATTCTCAGTTCGTTCGCCTCGGCCTTTCTGCTGTATGGCATGGCGCTGACCTATGGCGCGACCGGCAAGACCAGCCTGGCGGGCATCCGCGCATTTGTGACGACGCACGCCTTCACCATGGGCAGTGGCTTTGGGCCGCTGCTGGTGGTCGCTCTCGGCCTGATGGCGGTCGGCTTCTGCTTCAAGGTATCGGCCATACCGTTCCAGGCGTGGACGCCCGATGTCTATGTCGGCGCGCCAACCTCGGTGACGGCGTTCATGTCGGTGGGCACGAAGGTCGCGGCGTTTGTCGGGCTGGCGCGTGTCTTTCTCTTCGCGCTCTCCCCGCTGCGGCCCACCTGGGAGCCGGTCTTATGGGTCGTCGCCGTGCTGACGATGATCGGTGGCAATCTGCTGGCGGCGACGCAGCGCGATGTGAAGCGCATGCTGGCGTATTCGAGCGTGGCGAACGCGGGCTATATGATGGTGGCCGTCGCCACCCACACGCAGGCGTCTTTTCAGGGATTGCTGATCTATCTGGCGACCTACGCCGCGATGAACCTTGGCGCGTTCGGCGTGGTGCTGGCGCTGGAGCGTCGCGATGGCCAGGGCACGACGCTCGATGACTTTGCCGGGCTGGGGCGGCGCAATCCGGCGCTTGCCGCGCTGATGGCGCTCTTCATGTTCGCATTAGCGGGGACTCCGGCCACGGCGGGCTTCATTGGCAAGTGGTACGTCTTCTACGCCGCGATGCGTGGGGCGCACGTCGAACTGGCGATCATCGGCCTGCTGGCGAGCCTGGTGGGCGTCTACTACTACCTGCGTGTTGTCTGGGCCATCTACTTCACCGAGCCAGCGACCGCGCCGCTGCTGGTAACAGCAGACGAGTCAGCACCAGTCCACGAGCCGATTGCCAGCGCATCCGCCACAGCGACTGGCGGCGTGGCGCTCGCTGAACCTGCCACCGCAACCGGAATCGCTATGGCGACTCGCGTGCTTCCAGCCGAGCGCGCGCCGGTTCATCTTGCCACCTGGCTTGGCCTGGCGCTCGCGGGCGTGTTGACGCTTGTGCTGGGTATCGTGCCAATGCTGATGGTGGATTGGGCGCTCGCGGCGGCGCAGACGCTCGTCAAATGACGGATACCGCAATGGCTCGCCCGCAGTCTATGACCGCCAGCCCGTCCGGACGTGGCGCGCTGGTGATCGGCGCATCCAGTGGCATCGGCGCGGCGCTCGCTGGCGAGCTTGCGCGCAGGGGGTATACCGTGGCGCTGGTGGCGCGGCGCGGCGACATGCTCTCCAGGCTGCGCGACCAGTTCAACCAGAGCACTGGCGATATCCGCGTGCGCATCTACGCCCATGATGTGCGCGACTATGATGCTGTGCCGGAGTTGCTCGAACAGATTGTGAGCGATCTGGGAGGGCAGCGGCTCGAAATGGTGGTCTATACTGCTGGCATCATGCCGGAAGGCGAGATGGGCGCGTGGCCGTTCGAGGAAGAGCGCGCCATGATCGAGACGAACACCATCGGGGCGATTCGCTGGTTGGGGCTCGCCGCGGACATCCTGCGGGCGCAGGGGCGCGGTACGCTGGTGGGCGTTTCTTCGGTAGCGGGCGAGCGTGGGCGGCGTGGCAATGGCGTCTATCAGGCGTCAAAAGCGGCGCTGACCACCTGGCTGGAATCGCTGCGCTATCGTCTGAAGGATAGCGGCGTGCGCGTGACGACCATCAAGCCAGGGTATGTCGCCACGCCACTGACGACGGGCCTGAACCTGCCTCGGCGTATGGTAATCTCCGCCGATGATGCCGCGCGCCGTATCGTCACCGCTGCCGAGCGCGGCCGCGCTGTCGTATATGTGCCGGGTTACTGGCGACCGATCATGTGGATCATTCGCCATCTGCCCGCGTTTCTGATGGTTCGCCTGCCACTGTAGGGTGAAGGTAGCACAAACATGTCTGTAGCGCTGGACGTTCGCGACGAAGAACTGGCTGGATGGGGGCTCGCGCAGTCGGCGCGGTGCCAGGTCGCCTATCCGGAGTCATCCGCGGCGATCGCCGACCTCTTCGCGGAGGCAGGGCGCGCGGGCCAGACCATCGCGCTGCGTGGGGCGGGCTGCAGCTCTGGCGACGCCGCGCTCAACGCTGGTGCGCTGGTGCTGGATTGCTCGCGGATGAACCGCATCCTCGCGTGGGATGCCAAGAGCGGGCAGATTACCGTCGAGCCAGGCGTGACGATTGCGCAGTTCTGGCGGCATACGCTTCCCGATGGCTGGTGGCCGTCGGTTGTGCCGGGGACGAGCGAGGTGACGGTAGGCGGCGCGGCGGCGATGCAGATCCATGGCAAGAACAACTGGCACGCGGGCGCGTTCGGCGATAGCGTGCTGGCGTTCGATCTGCTGCTGCCCTCGGGCGAGACGCTCACCTGCTCGCGCGAGCACAACAGCGACCTCTTCTCGGGGGCGTTCGGCGGCATGGGGCTGCTGGGCGCATTTACCGCGCTCACGCTACAGGCACGCCGGGTTCACTCGGGCAATGTCTGGGAGATCACCACCGCCCATCATTCACTCGATACGCTGATCGCCGCGCTCGAAGAGGCGACCACCTGGGCAACCGACCTGGTGGCGTGGGTCGATACCAGCGGGCGCGGCAAGCGTTTGGGCCGGGGGTTGCTCAAGGCATCGCGTGATCTT
The DNA here is from genome assembly GCA_027307065.1 of Ktedonobacteria bacterium. Lineage (GTDB taxonomy): Bacteria > Chloroflexota > Ktedonobacteria > Ktedonobacterales > JADMIN01 > DAHUXT01. The sequence continues at coordinate 7,295 of DAHUXT010000075.1, read as the reverse complement.
GCCCCCGATGAAGACGCTCACCCCGAACTCACGCGCACTGTCGACTATCAACTGGGCCGCAAGTCGCTCGCGGCACGGCTGCCCAAGGGCTGGTTGCCACGGCTGGCGCGGCCGCTCACCAGCCCTGCGGGCGTCTGGCTCTCCAATCGCGGCCAATGGATGAGTGGACAAGGGATACGCCAGCGGCGCTCGCATCTGAGTACGTACGTTGGCGCGAACTTCCCGTTAGACGCTATTCCCGGCTGGCGCGACAGCTACCGTCCCCGCGGGCTGATGCAGCATCAGAGCATGGTTCCCACCCAGGCAGCGAGCGCCACCTTCCGTCAGATTCTCGACCGCTCGCGACAGGCGGGTCTCACACCGAGCTTTGCCGTGCTGAAGAAGCATCGCGCATCGCACGAGCCGCTCGGTTGCCTCGTAGATGGCTACTCGCTGGCGCTGGACTATCCTATCCGGCGCGGGCAGGAGCCGCAGGTGCGAGCGCTACTCGGCACCCTCAACGACATGGTGGCCGACGCGGGCGGCCGGATCTACTTTGCCAAGGACAGCACGCTCACTCCCGCGCAGACGCGGCGCCTGTACGGAGACGAGGCGCTGGAGGACTTCCGTGTGCTCAAGGAGCAGTGTGATCCGAAGCGGCTGCTTAGTACCGATCTCTACCAGCGGGCCATCGCACCGCTCTTTGGAGCGTGACAGCGGGTACGCACATCGCCTTAGGATCGCGGCTGATGATTGCTCACTATCATTCCCCTTTGCACGATATCCCGATGAGATTACCACTCGCTACGGGCCGCGTGAGAAGAGACGAATGTCCCGTCGCGTTGGCGGGTCGTGCATAGATCGTCTGAGGAAGGACATACAGGCATGTCATCTGTGACACCCGTCACCGAAAACACGGTTCCGCTTACCGTCGTCTATCGCGGCTGGGATGGCTTCAACCGTGAATTGGTCAAAGTCATCGCGCCGCTTTCGTCCGAACAACTGGCGTTGCCGGTGGCGCCGCACCACTGGTCGCTTGGGCACGCGATCCAGCATATCGTCACCGATCGCGCCTGGTGGTTCCACGCGTGGATGGGCGAAGGCGGAGAGGACATGGTCGCGCTTGGCAACTGGGATGGAGAGGATCAGCCGGTGCGCTCACCCGCGGAGCTTGTGGCCGCGCTGGAGTCGACCGGGACGATGATCGAGCATGCTCTCGCCCGCTGGACCGTCGCCGATCTCGCTCATATCTTCCCTCAGCCAGATACCTTGACCGAACGGGAGCGCGAAATCTTCGGTCCAATCTCACGGCAAGAGATCATCTGGCATGTTCATAGCCATGACCTTCACCACGCTGGCGAGCTTGCGATGGGTCTGGGTGGCTATCAGTTGCCGACCCTCTCGGGATGGGGCGGCTAGTCGGCGCGATCCTAGCGCGGTCCACGGATGAGGGGAGCATCTCTCGCCGTCGCAAACAACGCAATGCCGGCATCCTTGGCGGGGTGCCGGCACTAGTATGTATCGCAATTATTGACAGACAGGGATATCGATCGAACATCAAGTGATACTAGACGGTAATCTGTCCACGTGGGACACATTCCAGCATGACATCACAGTCATCGTTTAGGATTTGGCAGCTTCCTGGGCCTCTCGCTCGCGACGGCGCGCGCGCAAGCCACCCATGCGCCCGATGCGCTCGTAGTGTTCGACCCCAAGCGTGTCGCGGGTTGTCTGCCCGCCCATGCGCCCGATGTTAGCGTAGAAGTCTGGACCGCGGCGCTCGCGAACAGTGCGGCCACCTTTCGCGCCAATTTTGGCGAAAAACTCAGGGCCATACTTCTCGCGAACCGCCATTCCGCCACGCCGCGCATTTTCCGATCCCGCGCGTGGACCGCGGCGTCGCTTGGGTTGCTCGGGCTCCGTCGCCGTAGCAGCCTCAGCAGGTTTCTTCCGACGTGCCATGGTATCCCCCCTTTGTGCGCGTGAGCGGCGGCTCATATAACACTCGATCCCCGCTTGCATCAGGACGACGCATTGCCAAAGGGACATAGAGTCGACCACGCTCAGTTGCTCGCCGCAATCGTACCAGACAAGTGGTATTATTGCAACGGGCTAAAATGCGTAACGGCCCATGAGCACTGCTTTCACGAACTTTTGCTAGCTTGCTCAGCAGATGCAACACATAGGGCGATGTCGGCATGCAACATGAAGTGAAACGCGTCACATTTCAGTCTCACTGTGGAAGCCTGAGTCGTTCAGCGGATACAATGGCTAGCGGATTCCCTAATGCGATATAGTGGGCGATCATCGGGCACTCTCTGGACTGCCAGAAAGCCTGCTACAAAAGTGCTGTTCAGTTGCGGGCTCACAGTGTGAGTGATACACTGGCCCACGGCCTGACAAGCATTTTCGCCAACGGAAATCCAGCGGAAATTGCGAGCGCATCTAGGGATGTCTATTTGGCAATGTGTTTGTCGCCCGCCTGCGAGCTCTGAGAGCGTCGAGAACGCACCCATAACAGGCGCCGACCGCGCTTGGTTACGAACCGATCACGCAGCTGCTGCCGTACTGAAACGAGGAAAATCGTGACAACTTGTCCGCGCTGTGGCCAGCCGCTACGATCTCCTGTCGCAGTGTGCCCGCGTTGTGGCCAGCGTTTCGCTCCGTCCGCACAGCCACAGCAGCCACAGGTGGCGAATGGCTGGGACGGATCGGCCCCTGCCTGGGTACGTCAGGCGCAGCCACCCCAATTCCCGCAAGCGCCTCAAGCTCCCACTACGTCGTACGCTCCCCATCGGCAACAGCAGTCTGGGCAGGGAATACCTGGCCAATTCAGCCAGCAAGCAGCATCGCAGCATCAGCCTAATCAGCCTAATCAGCCTAATCAGCCACAGCCAGGTGCGCGGCCTGGCTTCTCCATCAGCGAATTGGTGAGCGAAGAAGCGTTGCCCGATTGGCTCCGTCAGGCTTCGGTAGAATCGGGTCAGCCAACGCAGCGCCAGCCGGCCCCTGGAACCCCTGGAATGCCCGCCTACAGTCCTCCACCAGCCAGTCCGCAAGCGCCTCAGTTGCCGATGCCCTCCTACGGGGCAGGTGTTGCGCCAATCCCGGCGCAGGAGCCGCAGTTTCCACGGCCTGACGCGAGCGCATTTCCCTCGCTTGAAAGCGCAGGGAGTTATCAGGCGCCGCTGGTCGGAGGCGGCTTGTCGGCCAGTTCGCTGCTCGACCCCAACGCGCTTCCCACCTGGCTGGGAGGGCAGGGAAGCGAGGCGACCTCCAACGGTATGCGTGGCGGCGAGGGTATGCGCGCGCAATCGCTGGTGGATGAGACCGCCCTGCCGGAGTGGCTGCGCAACGAGCCCGCATCGCCCCAGCAGCAGCCTGTCGCTCTGCCGCCACCGGCAACCCCTGCCTGGGGTGGTTTCGGCCCGTCCTCGTCAATGGCTGCGCCCTCGCCCGCCGCGCCTCCGATCGCGGGCGCGCCTGTGCCATTGGGGCTTCCCCCAGCGTACCATGCGAACGGCATGGTGCCGCAGCAGCCTCCCGCGATCATGGGTGGCCAACCAGGTATGTCCGCCAGCCAACTCGTCGATCCCGATGCCCTGCCGGAGTGGATGAAGGCCGACGGCGGCGACGGTGGTAACGGTAGGGCGGACCAGCCACGAGGAAATGGACAGTCTGCCGCAGCGCCCCAAGGGGGGTGGTCGGCGTCGGATTTGATCGATCCGTCGATGCTGCCGGGATGGGTTCGCGGTAACGAGGCGGCGGGTTCGCCAGCGCAGATGCCACAAGCGCCCCAGATGCCACAGGCTAGCGCGAAGCGGCCAGCGCTCTCTGCCGTTCCGCCGCAACAGGGCGACCCGCGCGAACGCACCGACCGGGTCGCGGCTCAGCGCGACTTTGGCGCCTCTCGCGTTGGCACGTCGCAGGATGCCGCGATATCGCGTAAGCACCCGGCGCAGGCGGCCAATCCGCTGAATGACCATGAAATGCCCGACTGGCTGCGCGATGAAGCCGCGAATGCGCCCAATTCCCCCAGTGGCCGTGGGCAGGGTGCCGCGGCATATGCACCGGACCGCCAGGGCCGAGGCGGCAGCCGAAGCTGGAATGGCTACGACGCGCAGGAAGATCCTTACGGTGACCAGCGTCGGCAAAACGGGCAGAATGGGCAGAACAGACGCAACGGCCAGCGTGGGCAGAATGGGCAGAATGGGCAGAGCCGACGGATGCCAGCCAGCCAGGGAGGGCAAGCGGGGCAGTCATGGGCCGCGCCAGATGACCGTGATAACTCTCCCTGGAGCCGCCAGCAGCCGACGCGGCGGCAATCCAAGCCCGCGGCGAAGAAGCGCAAGGGCGGTTTCTTCGGATTCTTCCGGCGTGGCTAAACGACAAGGAGACAAGGGTATTGGGCGCCACAACTAGTGCGGCGCAGTCGCTACATGCCGGGCACGGACGCCAGCCGAGCGCCGCGCGGTCGCTGCTGCTGATTGATTGCGGGTCGGCGTATACCAAGATGGCGCTGGTAGGACTGGTCGAGAATCGTTATCGCTTGCTGGCGAGTGTCGCTGTTCCCACCACGCTTGCCGCGCCTCAAGCCGACATCATGATCGGCGTGCGCAATGCGATGAGCGAGATCGAGCAGATCACCGGACGTGTGCTGCTGCGCGCGGGCCAGCCAATTCTACCCGAGGACGAGGATGGCTCCGGTGTGGATGCCGCCGTGCTGGTGTCCAGCGCGATGGGGCCGCTTCGGCTGATGACGCTGGGGCCAGGTCGTGAGTCGCTAGCAATGCTGCTGCAACGCGCACTCAGTGGCCTCTTTATCCAACTCGAAACACAGCAAGTACCAACCGATGGCGCGCTTGCCGAGGGCGATCTACACCGCCTGGCGGCCCATCTGCGGGCGGTTCAGCCACATGCCGCGCTCATCATTGGCGCGCCTGTGCCCACGCCCAATAACGTCATCGCCGCCGCTGCCCAATCGGCCGCTCAGATGATCGATATGCTCCAGCCAGCCGCGATGGATGTCTCTTATCCACGGCCGCCGGGCATCCCAGTGATATTTTCTGGCACACCGGCCGACGCCCAGACCGTTACGGCGATGCTGCAGGCGCGCACCAGCGTCCAGAGCGTGGACGCCCTCTCGCCCTCGACGCTTTCGCCGCTGACGCGCGCGGTGAGCGCCCTCTATGACGGCTACGCCCTGCGCGAAGCCCCCGGATTTGCCGCGCTACGCCGCATCGTGGCGACGCCGCCCATTGCTACGGTGACATCGCTTGGTGGGGTGGCGCGCTTTCTGGCGCATCACTTCCAGATGAACGTGGTCGCGGTCGACGTCGGCGCAAGTTCCACCGAGCTGGCTGGAGCCACCGCCGGCGGCGAGTATCTGCCCGCGGTGCATCCAACTGCGGGCGTCGGCGCGGGAGGCGGCCAACTGGCGCGCGCGGTCGGCACCGAGAACATCCTGCGGTGGGTGACAGCGCCGGTGGATGAAGACGACCTGCGCGAGTACATTTTGACCCATTTGATTCGCCAGCGCCTTCTGCCCGCAACGCCGCTCGCGCTGGAGATTCAGTATGCGATGGCGCGCGAAGCGATTCGGCTGGCGATGCACGCGCCCGGTACGCGTGTCGCCGGGCTGCACCCGATGGACATTGTGCTGGGCACCGGCGGTGTGCTGGCGCATGTCGCGCATCCTGCCGACGCCGCCCTAATTATGCTCGATGGCCTCCAGCCGCGAGGCATCACCTCGCTGGTGCTCGATAGCGCGCAGATCGCGGGCATGCTGGGCAATCTGGCAATGCTCTCGCCCGACATCGCAGCGGAACTCTCCAGCAACGACGCGGTGCCATTGCTGCTGGGATCGGTGATCGCCGCCGAGGGCGACGCGCCCGAAGGGCAGCTGGCGCTACGTATCGTGCTGGAGTTCCTGGATGGCCGTCAACAGGTCGCTGAGATTGCCAACGGCTCGCTGGTGCGCCTGCCGGTTGCGCCCGGAGAGCACGCGCTGCTCTCACTCTATCCAGCCCCCAATGTCGATATCGGCCTGGGACCCGGCCAGCATGCGCGGTCGAGCGAACCAGTGGAGGGCGGAGTGCTTGGGCTGATTGTCGATGCGCGTGGGCGTCCGCTGCGCCTGGCCGCGGACCCTGAGATGCGTGTCGAGCAACTGCGTACCTGGCGCAAAGCGTTGCGTGGGGAGGACGAGTCGTGAGCAACGTCGCACTGGATTATCCACTAGGCCGACCGATCGCGCCCGCCATTACCGTGCGGCGGCGGCGGCCACTGCCGCCGGGCGCGGTGGCGCGTGTACAGGCGGGCAACGGCGTCAACGCGCTGCAACCCATTGCCGAGATTACTACGCAACATGGGCGCGCGCCTGTTTTGGCGGGCATCGACGGGCGCGTCGTCGCTGTGACGCCTGGCGTGGGCATCTTTCTCGAAGGCGTGGCAACGCTGCTCCAGGGGATGATCGGCATTGGTGAGAGCGCGGCAGGCCCGCTGGCGTTTCTGCCACAGGGCGAGTCACCGGCAGTGGCGCTGATTCCACGTGGCGCTATTCTCGTCTATCCGCAACCAGTGCCCCTTACATTGCTGCAGCGCGCAGCGGCGCATGGTGCGGTCGGCGTCATCGCGGCAAGCGCATCGGCCCTGGAACTGGAGTCCTTCGCCCGCGCCGATATCAGCGCGGTACTCGAATGGCGCATTCCGCTGCCGGTGCCTGGGCCACTGGTCGTCATTCTTACGGAGGGGCTGGGCAATGCCGCCATGCAGGCGGATATGCTGGCGGTGCTACGTCGTCGCGAAGGCGAGATGGCGCTCATCAACGGCGTCTCACATCCCCGCCAGAACATGCGGCCAGAGGTGCTGCTTTCTGGGGCGGACACGTCGCTGGGTGAATATGTGCCGCAGCCGGTGCTGCTGCGCCGGGGAGCGCTGGTGCGCGTGGCCGCTGGCACGCATCGTGGCTCGCGAGGCATGATCCGCCACATTCCCGCCCACTCCGCCATCGATGCCGCCGGACTCCGCACCCGCTGTGCCATTATTGACCTGGAGAACGGCGAGCGCGTCAGCCTTCCACTGCATCTGCTGGACGTCGTCGGCTAGGGCGTCTGCGGCATCGGCTGAGACTGCTGAGACTGCTGAGACTGCTAAGATTGCGGAATGTCATCACCGGGATACGATCCCCCAGAAGGACTCCTGTGGAAGAACTGACCTATCGGCGCGCGAGCACGCTGTCCTTGGAGCGCATTGTCGAGGCTTTCAACCGCTCGTTTGAGGGCTATTACGTGCCGATGGTTCACACCACCGACTCG
>DAHUXT010000074.1 GCA_027307065.1 Ktedonobacteria bacterium | reverse complement strand
TGCCGGACCGTGGCCGACGCGCAGCCAGCCAGCGCGAACAACGTAGAACTCGCCAACATCGAAGCCAATACCGCCAATACACGAACGCGCTTACCGGCGCTGACGAACGAGAATACCCTGAATGGCATAGCAACCTCACATCGTGCGAAATATCATTGCAAGAGCATGACGCTCCAATGTGAGGATTTTTAGGCAGTCGGGCGGATCACGCATAGATCCATTTCAAAACTCAGGCGTTGGGCCAGACGCGCCGCCAGATGGCCGGATAGTCGATCACAAAGCCGTTGCTGTCCACGGCGAGGTCAGCCGTGAAGCCGCTTTCCAGACTCTCATAACGATAGCGCCGCTGGCCGTCGGCGTCGTCCAGCCGGGTATAGCGCTGCCGAAACGGCCGCATCGTGAAGTCGGGCACAGAAATGTAGACGACGCTTATCTCGCGCGACTCGCCGGGAACGAGCGCGAGCCGCCGGATGGGCAGTGTGTTGGTGAGCGGCGTAAACATGATGTCGATGTCGATGCACCCGTGAAGGTCGTTCAGTGGCTTGGACTCGCCATCCTGCCAGTTGCCGTCGCCATCGGCCAGCAGCATCAATCCATGGATGCCACTCGCGTCGCTGGTAGCGTTCAACGCGAGCCGGCGCACGCGCCACAGGCTGTCGCACTCCAGCTCGTACGTCGCCTTCAGGGGATGTCCCTCCCACAGCCGAATCAATGTGCCAGAGAACTGGTAGCCGCCAGCGTCGTGGGTAATTGTCACGTCCTCGATGCCTGGTTCATCGTCGGGAACCCACATGAGATGCGTCAGATTCACGGCTGCCTGTGTTTCCATGAGCTAATCCGCCACTTCCATTCCCGGCGGCGTCGCGTCAGTCTTGTGCGATCCCATCGACGCGCGCTCCGCCGACTGTCGTTCATCTTGCCGGTGCCAGAGCCATCCGGCCAGGCACGCCGCCGCGAAGCAGGGCAGGCCAGACATGATGAACGCCGCCGGAACGCCCGCCGTGCCCGCCACACTGCTGACGAGCAGGTTGCCAATCGGCGTCGTGCCGACAAACACCATCATATAGATGCTCATCACGCGCCCACGCATCTCCGGAGGGCTTGAAAGCTGCATCCGTGTATTAGCCGAGGCAGAGAACGAGCTCATCGCGAATCCGGTCAGAGCGATCAGCATCAGCGCAATGGGCACCGAGCGCGTCAGCGCCACCGCCGATTCCAACAGCCCAAACACGACCGCCATCCCAACCAGCAGCCGATTCGTAGGTACGCCGCCGCGCCGCGCCAGCATCAGCGCGCCAGCCAGGGCGCCCGCACCCAACGCCGAGCTGAGCAACCCAAAGACGACCGCGTCCGACTTGAGCGCGAATGTCGCCTCCAGGGGCAACAGGACATTGAAGTTGAAGCCCATCGTTCCGATGATCGCGACCATCAGCAAGGTGACACGCGCTTTGGGACGTACCATGACGAAGCGAATGCCGTCACCCAACGCGCGCAGCCGAGCCAGACCGTGTTGTGGCGCGGCATGTGGAACCGGCACGAGTTCGTCCACGCGCATGGAGCGCAGACTGAAGATCACCGCGATAAAGCTGAGCGCGTTGAGCAGGAAGAGCGGCGGCGTGCCACCCAGCAGGGCGATCAGGGCGCCCGCCAGCCCCGGCCCAACGATACGCGACGCATTGAACTGGGCCGAGTTGAGCGAGACGGCGTTCAGCAGATTCGTCGAAGGCACCATCTCGCTGACGAACGCCTGTCGCGTCGGCATGTCGACCGCATTGACCAGGCCGAGCATCGTCGCCAGCACAAACACGTGCCAGAGTTGCACCATATTTGTCGCGGTCAGCGCCCAGAGCACCAGCGCGAGCAGCCCCGCCGCTGCCTGAGTGCCAATGAGCACGTTGCGCCGTGGCCAGCGGTCGGCGATTGCGCCCCCAAACGGCGCCAGAATCAGCAGCGGTCCGAACTGCAACGCGCCGACAATGCCGAGCGCGAGCGCATTATGGGCGAGCGTCAGCACGAGCCACTGTTGCGCGGTACTTTGCATGAACGTGCCAGTGACTGAGACAAGCTGGCCCGACCAGAAGAGACGATAATTACGATAGCGTAATGCCGAGAAGATACTGCCGTGAGCCACGCGCCCGCGAGCGGAATGTGTGGCGTCGGCTCGCAAGAATGGTAGATGTGGAGGGAAAATAGAGTGTTTTGCCCGCACCAAGATGCCGCCTCACAAACTGAAAAAGCTGAATTGGAGATAAGAACTGTAGCTCTATTGTACGCTGGATTGACGTTTACGTCAATGTTTTGGGCAGATGTGGCCTATGCGTGTTAGATGTGCGTCATACATTAAACGACAACAAAAATGCCCCGGAATTTGACGTCCGGGGCAACCGTGCTATAGGGGCAGCCAGCCTTAGGATACCTTGAAATGGTCCTTGTGGAAGTACTGCATGCCCTGACCAAACACCTTCACCGGCTGAAGCTCCTTGAGCATGATCGGCTCGCCGCACTTCTCGCAGACTCGGCTGGTCATAAAATTCGTATCATCGCGCTGCGCCAGCGAGGCGCGCGCCGTCTTGGAAAGCTCGCCCTTCTTCGCCATGATTTTTCTGACTCCTCAATAGGATGAATTGTGTTCTCTGGAAAGCGCTCATTGTTGGCGCATCGGTACACCTCAGTATACCACATCTGGGCAAACGCACGGGCAACCGCCCTGCATCGCGCGCAGCTGTGAACGCCCGCTTACGCCTCAGGGAAAAGCTCATCCGCTGGGCGCGGGCCAATGGCAACCTGCACCAGCGGCTCGGTGAGCGGGAAGTGTTCGAGCAGCCGCATGATCTGCTCGCGGCTGACGTTATCGACTGCCGCTTTCAGTTCCTGGATCGTCGTCAGGCGACCCTCGAACCACCACGACCGCAGCAATGCGCCCATCCGCGCCGCCGAGCTTTCGCCGCGCATCACCAACTCGCTCTTGAGCTGTACCCTGGCGCGCTCCAACTCGTCCTCGGTGACACCCTGATCGCGCAGCAGCTTCAACTCATCCAGCATCACCCTGACTGTCTCAGGCGCCTTCTCTGGCGTGGTGCCCGCGTAGAGGAAGCCCGCGCCCGATGCGCCGTTGGGCGCGAACATCGCTGCCACTGAATAGACCAATCCGCGTTTCTCGCGCACTTCGCGGAAGAGGCGCGACGTCATTCCCCCGCCAAAAATCTCGGTGACGACCGAGGCGGCGTAATAATCTGGATCGCCATAGGCCGGGAATGGGAAGGCCATCGCGATGTGCTGCTGGTTGCCCTCCTGCGGCTCGACAAACACTGACGAGACTGGGTGCGGCAGCGCGGTTGCCGAGGGAGGCGCCTCGCCACTCCAGCCGCCGAACAACTCGCCGACACGTGCCACAGCGGCATCCCAGTCGAAGTCGCCCGCAATCGAGAGCACAGTGCCTTTCGGGTGGTAGTGCGTCTGCCAGAACGCGTGCAGATCGTCGCGGGTGATCGCCTCCACCGTCTGCTGTGTGCCGAGGGCGCGGCGTCCCAGTGGCGAGCCGATGTAATAACGTTCGCGGGCGAGATCGAAGATGCGCCGCATCGGTTCGTCGTCGCGGCGGCGGATCTCCTGCAGCTGAACCGCCCGCATCTGCGTCAACTCCTCGTTGGGCAGGGCGGGATAGAGCAGCACATCGGCGAACAGATCGAGCGCGGTATCGAGCCGGTTGCCGACGATTTGCGCGGAGTAGCGGGCGAACTCGATGGCCGTCTCGCCGCCTTTGCGCGCGCCCAGCGCCTCGAATTCCTCGGTGAGCTGCCGTACCGAGCGGTGCTGCGTCCCCTGAAACATCATCTCCGAGAGCAGATAGGTCAGTCCCAGGCGATCCTCTGGCTCGTCGCGGATTCCGGCGTCGAGTTGTACACCGAAGGTGACCGAGGCGAGGCTGGGCATGCGCTGGCCCACCATGCGCAGACCGTTGGGAAACGTATGCACAAAATAGTTCGGGGCAAGTTCTCCACTCGCCGCGTTTGTTGTCTCAGGCGTGCCCATTCCGTGTATCCTTTCTGCCGGCGAAAGAATACGCCGGGATGACTCGATAGTGTTCTAACGATACTATATCCGCTCGCCGTGACCGATGTCAGCGGCTCAGACGCGCGGCGACGATGTTTACTGCGCAGCGGCGTCCGTCTCGACCGACTCGTGCTTGAGCGACCAGCGCGGCAGAATCACCCGCATGGCGATGCCCTGGCCGAGAAGCGTTACCAGCACGACGCCATATGTGACGAACTCAAACAGGCTGGAGTTTGGCACCCCGTGTGGCAGACTGAGCACCAGCGCGAGCGAGAGCGCGCCCCGCAGTCCTGAGAGCAGTATGATCGGCCGCCATCTCCGCGGCACCGGCATCAGATAACTGCGCAGGCTCTTGCGGCTCCGCGGGCGATGGCGCGCATACCAGCGGGCGAGGCCATCGTGCAGGCTGAACAATACGAAGATCATCAGCGCGCGCCCCACGATCACCCCCGCGATCGCCCAGAGCAGCGTCTTGAAGTCGGCGTTGACATGGGAACTACCTATCTGCATCCCGACGAGCAAAAAAAGCAGCGAGTTGGCAATATAACCGATGAACTCCCAGACGTCATCGACCACTACTCGCGTGCGCTGAGACATGCTCCGGTGCCGCCCGTAGCTGCCAAGAGTCAGTCCAGCCACCACTACTGCCAGCAGCCCGGATGTCTGGATGACCTCGCCCAGCAGGTAGACACCATAGGCGGCGCTGAACGTGATGGTCATCTCGATCAGATGGTCGTCGAAGTGCCGCACAAGATGTGAAATGAGGAAGCCACAGACGAACCCCAATAATGGGCCACCGATGAACAGCCAGGCCGTCTCGATGCCGACCTGCCCGAAGTTGATAGGCCGGGTTGCGTGGCCGGTCTCCAATAGCAGCAGGCCAAGAACGATGACATATGCGGCCATGCCAACGCCATCGTTGAAGAGGCTCTCGCCCTCGATGATAGTGCGTAGCCGCTCGCCAATGCGCAACTGGCGGAAGAGGCCCACGACGGCGACAGGATCGGTCGGGGAGATGATCGCGCCGACGAGCAGCGCCTCGAGCCAGGAGAGGCCAGCGCCCAGATGCAGCGCCGCCGCAACCACCAGCAGCGAAATGAGCAGCCCCGGCACCGCGAGCAACAGAATCGAAAGCCAGTTGCGCAGCAAGACCGAGACGGTGGTATTCCACGCACCCTCGAAGAGCAACGCTGGGATAAAGATGAAGAGGACGACTTCCGGATCGAGCTGGACATTGGGAACGAATGGCAGCCAGCCAAGCAGCAGGCCAACCAGCACCAGCGCCAGCGTATACGGGAAGCGGAGTTGCCGGGCCACCAGCGCGACGACCAGCGATATGATGAGCAGCAGAACCAGCCGCTCAACTTGCTCGGCAGGCAACGCGGCAAAGGTCATCGCGCACTCCTCTCGTGGATACCTGCTACATGACTGGACGGCTGGATTCGGACATGGCGCAGGGCAAAGCGTTCTCCCAGCCTATGCAGCATATGCAGGATACGCACGCGGGGACCGTGGTTGCCAGCGCGCGTATTGTGTCCGTCATCTCGTGAGCGAAGAAGCTGACCTCAGGAGGCGTTGTCGGCGTCGGAGTCGCCACGCGATGGGCGTGCAAACGCCAGCCCCCATACCGACGCGGCGCCAGCGGCGCGTAACGGCTCGGCGGCGGCGTCCAGGGTACTGCCGGTGGTGGTGACATCGTCACCCAGCAGAATGCGATTGCCCATGACAGCGGCGGCGGCCCCAGGCGACGTCAGCGCGAAAGCTCCCGCGACATTGCGGCGGCGATCCTCACGAGAGAGACGCGTCTGCGCCTCGGTGGCGCGGGTTCGCTCCAGGATATCGGTGCGCACGCGCAGACCCTCGGTCCGGGCAAGTGCGCGGGCGAGCAGTTCTGCCTGGTTGTAGCCGCGTTCGCGCTGGTGGCTGGGGTGCAGCGGCACCGGAATCACCAGATCGACGCTGCGAATATCGCACTCGAAGGGAGCCACCATCAGCGTCGCAAGCGGCTCGGCGACTCGTCGCTGCCCCGCGAACTTGAGCGCGAGCAGGGCAGTTCGCGCCGCGCCAGCATAATCGGTCGCCACTCGCACGCCGTCGAGATGCGTTAGGTTACGGCCAGCGCTGCAGTTGGGGCAGAGCCGTGGCGCGGGATAGTCCGTGTCGGGAATCGTCGCGCCACAATGTGCGCAGGTTGGCGCATCAGGTGGGTGCATGCGGCTCAGGCAGTCCGCGCAGACGACGGCGCCCACGCGCTGGCAGACGACACAACGCGGTGGATAGACGGCATCCAGCAGGCGATTCAGCCCCTCACTCATCCCTGGCATAGCATCCCTCCTGGCCGCCGTAGATAGCCTAACCCGCCGGGGCAACTGGCGCACCGATGCGGTGGAGCAGTGTCACATTGCCTGCGCGGCCCACGATTTCGTAACGCCCCGATTGCAGCATGATGCCGAGCATCTGCCGGTCGTCGGCCTGCGAAACCGAAATGGCGCTTGATATATCTACGGCTACATAGTCGGCAAGGTACGATTGCGGGTCGGGCATCAGGTAGACGGTGTAGCGGCTGCTGAGACGCGGATTGAGCGAATCGGTGGCGGCGACAGATGCCGACTGCGGCACGCGATCCAACAGGGCGTTGACGGCGGTTTGCTGCGGGATGGGATGGTCGCCAGCGTGCCAGAACGAGCCGACCATGCCGCCCGCGGTCGTCGTGAGGTTCCACCAGCCCGTCACCAGCAGCCATGCTACCACGATCAGCGGAATCCAGCGTGAGGCCACGGGGATATGTTCTAGCAGCCAGCGCCAGCCCCAGGCTACTCGCCGTGCCAGCCAGATGAGGCGCGCCCGCCGCGTTGTCACGGTTGGGCGCCTCGGCCGGGGTGATGGCTCACCGCGCTCCACGCGTTGCCGCGCGGCTAGCAATGTCGCGACCCCATAGACCGACGCTGGCATCACATACGCGAGGATGACGGCATTGTACTGGAAGAAGCCGCTATACTGCTCGATATGGGCGCTGAGAACGTTCACCGCCAGTTCCGGGAGCGCGCAGAGCCAGAGCGCTGGCATGAAGATGCCAAGCCCGCCGCCGGTGCGCAGCAGCATCCCCAGATAGTTGAGCCGGTTGCCGTCGAGAATGGTGAACGGCAGCAGCGGATTCCGTAGGATGTTCTTCAGCGCGGCGCCCGCCGAGCCGCCGAGCCATGAGTAGCGGTACCAAAAATTGTTGCCGCCCGAGATGCCGCCGTTAAAGTGGGGCAGCACGACGGCAAAGCAGAAGACGGTATACGCAACCGACAGCACTATGACCGCTAGCCCAAAGTACGGACGCCTGCGCCAGACGATAATCAGCAGCCCCAGCAGCGCCAGCGAGAGCGCGACATCCTCTTTGGTGAGCGCGGCCAGTACCGCGGCAACGATGAACATGCGGTAGCGTCTGGCGTCGAGCGCCCAGATGCTAAGAATCAGTAGCGGCGTTGCCAGTGCCACGCTATGAAAGTCCCAGAGCGCCGAGCCGAAGAACTCTGGAGCCAGCAGATATGAGGCGGCGAAGGCGACCGCCACCAGCGGCAGTGTTGGCAGGCGACGAAGGCCGAGCATGAATAGGGGAATCGCGCCCAGCGCCAGCGCCACATTCTGCACGACGATCAGCGTCTCTGGCCCATCGTGAATGAGATAGAGTGGGGCAATCAGCAGCAGTATCGGCTCGACGTGGATGCCCAGGCGTGTCGGTGGCCCGAACCAGTCTAGCCCACGATTGGTGAACCGGAAGGGATGGCCGTGCAGCGTATTCCATACCGCCTGATTCATGTTGCCGAGGTCGAAGGCATCTGCGTGGTACGTCTGATAGCGGGCGACGCTGTGCTGGCAGACCAGGACGATATCCACAATGACGAGCAGCGCCAGCAGCGCCCATGAGAGCCGCAACTGACCCTCACCCGTTCGGAGCGCCTGCCACACTTGACGCGAGCGCTCAATCGTCACCGCTTTTGCCGAAACGAGCGATGGCAACTTCGGCGGCGTGCGTTCGAGTGGAGTGGTCATGAGGGCAATACTTCGGCCATTAGAGCGGCTTGATCCGCACGAGTACCTCGCCCCTCTGCACAAGCTGGCCATTCTGCGCGGGAATCGCGACGACGACTCCAGACATCTCGGTCTTGATCTCGTTGAAGACCTTCATCGCCTCTACGATGCAGATGACCTGACCTGCCTGCACCGGCTCACCTAGTGTGATGAACGGATCGGCGGAGGGCGATGAAGCCGTGTAGAATACGCCTGTGAGCGGCGCCACAATGGCGGCTCCGGCGTCGGCTGAATTGGTCGTGTCGGGTGCGTCTGGCTCGGCCTCGGCCCGTCGGGAACGTGTCGGGCGCGCTGGGGAAGCAATCCGCGACGCCGGAACGACTACGGGAGCATCGAGACGACGCCGCAGCGCAACGCGTAGTCCATCTTCGGTGAGGTCAATCTCGCTAATGTCAGTGCCTTCGAGCGCCTCAGCCAGCGCCTTGACCCGGCTGACAAGTGATTGGCGTTCCGTACGGTGCCTCCTCTATCTTCGCGCACGCTCAGTGCCGAAACTGGTTATCCCTCATAGCGGCGCATCACCAGTACCGCATTGTGGCCGCCAAAACCCATCGAATTCGAGATGGCGATCTTCGGATGTGTCGTGCGCGCCTCATTGGGCACATAATCGAGATCACACTCTGGATCGGCATGCGTGAGATTGATCGTCGGCGTCAGGATGCCGGTGTGCAGGGTGAGCGCGGTCACTGCCGCCTCGATGCCGCCCGCCGCGCCCAGCGAGTGGCCGATCATCGACTTGGTGGAGCTGATCGCCAACTTGTCCGCGTGATCGCCAAAGACGTTCTTGAGGGCGGCTGTTTCGTTGCGGTCATTATAGAGCGTTGAAGTGCCGTGCGCGTTGACGTAGTCCACCTGGTCAGTGTTGATGCCGCCCTTCTTCAGCGCTTTGCGGATAGCGCGCGCCAACCCCTCTCCCTGCGGAGCCGGTTCGGTGATGTGGTAGGCATCCGCGGTGCTGGCATAGCTGACGATCTCGGCATAGACGCGCGCGCCACGTTTGCGGGCGTACTCTTCATCCTCCAGGATGAGAATGCCAGCTCCCTCGCCCATGACGAACCCGTCGCGGGTTGCGTCGAACGGGCGGCTCGCGTGTTCCGGGTCGTCGTTGTTGCGCGAGAGCGCGTGCATGCTGGCAAAGGATGCGATGCCCATAGGGGTGATGCCACACTCGCTACCACCCGCGATCATCGCCACGGCATCGCCACGGCGGATAATTTCGGCGGCCTCGCCCAGGGCGTTTGCGCTGGTGGCGCAGGCGGAGACCGTGGCGAAGTTCGGCCCCTTCGCGCCGGTCTGCATCGAGACATAGCCAGCCGCGATATCCGTGATGAACATGGTGATGAAAAACGGGCTGACGCGGTCAGGCCCACGATCGAACAGCACCTTGAATTGATCGTGGCAGGCAGTCAGGCCACCAATGCCGGAACCGATGATTACGCCGACATCCTCGGCGTTCTGCTCGTCGATGGTGAATTCGGCGTCGGCTAGCGCCTGTTTGGTCGCGGCGATAGCGTAATGGACGAAGCGGTCATTGCGCCGCATCTCTTTGCGGTCCATGTACAGCGAGGCGTCGAATCCCTTCACCTCACAGGCGATGCGGGTTTCCTGATCGCTGGCATCGAAGTTGGTGATCGGACCGCCGCCAGAGGTGCCCTCGCACAGCGCTTTCCAGGTAGAGGGGGTGTCGTTGCCAACGGGCGAGACCAGTCCGATGCCAGTCACCACGACGCGTCTGGTCATAGTAGTGTTACCTCTCCGCAAGTCCATGCGCGCCCGCCCCTCGTGCCGTTCTCGGATGGAGCGGGCCGCACATCAGTATCGCTTCGTCAGTCTGGGCACGCGGCGCGCCCAGAGTATACGCTATTGTAGCAAATTGCTTCAATGTTTCGGCGGACTTCCGCGCTTAGCTATTCAGGCCGACCTCCTCGCCGCGCTCGGCCAGGAAGTTGGTGTAGATCTCGCCGCGCAGGAAAGTCTCGTTTTCCAGCATCCTGAGATGGAACGGTATCGTCGTCGGCACGCCTTCGATCACGAACTCGTTGAGGGCGCGCCGGCCCCGCGCAATGGCTTCCTCGCGCGTCGGCGCCCAGACGATCAGCTTGGAGAGTAGTGAATCGTAGTGCGGCGGCACCTCGTAGCCCACGTATAGATGAGAGTCGACGCGGGTGCCAGGGCCGCTGGGCGGCAGATAGCGCTCGATGACACCTGTTTGCGGGCGGAAGTCGAAATCCGGATCTTCGGCGGTGATGCGGAACTCGATGGCGTGGCCGTTCAGGTGAATATCGGCCTGGGTCACACTCAGCGGCTCGCCCGACGCTACCCGCAGCTGCTCGCGCACGAGGTCCAGGCCGGTGCGCCATTCGGTCACGGGATGCTCCACCTGGAGCCGGGTGTTCATCTCCATGAAGTAGTAATTGTTGTCTTCGTCCACCAGAAATTCGAGCGTGCCAACACTCTGATAGCCAATGGCCAGCGCTGCCGCGATCGCCCGCTCGCCCATCTCGCGCCGGAGAGCCGCGGGGAGGCCGGGGCTGGGTGATTCCTCGATGAGCTTCTGGTGACGCCGCTGCACCGAGCAATTACGCTCGCCCAGATGGACGCCGTTGCCTTTGTTGTCGCAGAGCACCTGCACCTCGACGTGTTTTGCGCGGCCGAGGTATTTCTCGACGTAGAGGCCGTCGTCATGGAAGGCTTCGCGCACCTCGCTTTGGGCGGTGGTGAAGACATGATCGAACTCTTCGGCGCGCCGCACCAGCCGGATGCCTCGCCCACCGCCCCCTGCTGCCGCTTTGAGCATCAACGGGAAGCCGATACGCGCCGCTGCCGCCACCCCATCGCCGACGGAGCGCAGGACGTCGGTACCCGGCAGCATTGGCAGACCGCCGCGCTGCATCGCTTCGCGAGCCTGCACTTTGTCGCCCATCTGCACCATTGCGGCTGGTGGCGGGCCAATGAACGTGATATCACAATCCTTGCAGATTTCGGCGAATGTGGGGTTCTCGGAGAGGAAGCCATAGCCGGGGTGAATCGCCTCGCAGCCGTGAAGAACGGCGGCGCTGATGATGTTCGGGATATGAAGATAGCTCTTGCTACTGGGGCCAGGGCCAATGCAGATGCGTTCGTCGGCGAGTTGCACGGGTAACGAATCGCGGTCCGCCTCCGAATAGGCGATCACCGTGCCGATTCCCATCTCGCGGCAGGCGCGCAGCACCCGCAATGCGATCTCGCCCCGGTTGGCGATGAGCACCTTCTTGAACATGTATTTCTCGCGCCTCGTCTCTTACACACGCTACGTCATCAAGGTAATCACACACCATTATGTTGCCGATTGCATTCGGACGCACAGAGAGACTCCGTGCCCGCGCGAATGGCTGATGGATTGGCCATGTTGTACCACTGAGTGTATCACGCGGATGACGCGCGGGATAGTGGCGACACATGGACCAGCGCGAACAAGGAGTCGAAATTCGTGAGCCATTATGTGCAGACGGCTAGTCGAGGCGACCCTCGTTGTTGAGCCGCTGCTGCTGGGCGTAGAGATTCGTCCACATCCAGGCGAGGCGCTCATAGCATCCATCGTGGGTGCGATTGCCGGTCGGCGTCTGCCACGCCCACCAGCGGATCCGCTCGCCGCAGACCTCGCACTTGAACCGGCCAAAGCTCAGTTTCTGTTTGCGGTTATTGTAGAAGCGATTCATCGTCCGGCTGTAGGAGAGCAGCGGCGCGCCATGCGCAGTGATCGTGCTGGAGATGTTGACCAGCGATTGCTCGCGCTGAAGCACCAGTCCACGCGCGTCATCCTGGGCATACATGCCGTCGTCGTCGTACTCGCCATATTGGCCATATTGGCCGTAATCGGCGTCGGAATAGTTCTGTTCACCATATCCATAAGACTCGCTGTCGTCAGCGTATCTTTGGTTGTCATCCCACTGCTGATGCTGCTCGCTACGACCCCGCATCGCCTCTGCTCCTCTCGGCCACACCTCTCGCCAGAAACCCAGCCAGGAATCAAGCCAGAATCCCCTCAGCGACTGCCTCGGTAGCCAAGTATAGCATAGCGACCACTGGCACACTATCGTACTGGCACCTTTGGGCCAGCACACAAGATATCCGGTGAAGGCTGGTGTGCGGCGACTGATCGAGGCAAAGTTCGAGCGTGAGGCGAAGTGAATCTGCCTATCGCCTATGCGCCCACGGCCAGCGGGTCACGCCGACATGCTACTATTCATGGTGGCTGAATACGCACGCGACGATCTGGAGGCGGTGGCACGATATGATGACAGCGATCAAAGCGCGCTGGATTACGACGCACCTCTCCGCGTCACGGGCGCTGCGTGGCGGGATGCTGTCGGCGGCGCTGCTGGCGCTGCTGCTGGTGATCCTCTTCCGCGCCTGCGCTCCCTCCACCACGGCAACCCGCCTCTACGTCGGCAAGCGGGCAAGCGCCTTCACCCTCGCCGCTGAGCAGGCCGGGGTGCTATCGCCCGCACCGACCACCTTCACGCCAGGCAATGGCAGGCCAACGCTGCTCATTTTCTTCTATACCCTCTGCACGCATTGCCTGCTGGAGATGCAGTCGGCGCGCAACGTCACTGGAGAGTTCACGGGCCTGCGCACGATGTATATCGATTCTCCTGCCGAGAGGCCGAATCTTCCTGAAATGATGATGCACCGCCTCGGCATCGCCGATCCCGTTCTGCTGGATACCGATGGCCACGTGGCAGCGCGCTATGGAGTCGCCTACTATCCGGCATTCGTGCTCGTGGATGGGCAGGGCATCGTGCGCGACATCTGGACAGGTGAAACTGGCGCCTCCAGCCTGCGCGCGGGCATCCAACAGGTGCTGACGACACCAGGGAGCCGTTAAGCCTATGGCAACGCAAGAGTCGCCGCGACTGATTCTGCTGTTGGGCGGCGCGCGGAGCGGCAAGAGCGCCTACGCCGAGCAACTGGCGGGGAAACTTGCGGGCGATGCTTCTGCGCTCTACATCGCCACCGCCACGCCCAGCGATGACGAGATGCGCGAACGGATCACCCGCCATCAGGCCAGCCGTCCGCCCCACTGGCAAACGATTGAGGAGCCGAAGAACCCCGCCGACGTGCTCAGAGCGTCTGCCGCGCCGGTCGCCCTGCTCGATTGCGTGACGCTGCTGGTTGCCAACCTGATGCTCGACAGCGATCATGGCGGCGCGCTCGACGAAGCGACTCTCGATGCCGTTGCCGCGCAGGCCGAGGTGGACGCCGCCATCACCAGGCTACTCGACGTCTGGCGCGCGGGCCGCGCAACACTCATCGTCGTCTCCAATGAGGTTGGGATGGGACTTGTGCCGCCGTATCCGCTCGGTCGCATCTACCGCGACATCCTGGGACGTGTCAATGCGCGATTGGCTGCCGCCGCCGATACCGTGCTGCTGATGGTCGCCGGGCTGCCGATCGAGCTCAAGACGTTGGCTGCCGCCTGGGAGCGCGAGGCCATCCAACGCATTGGCAACCACTGACCGTGTGCACCCAGTTGTACGAAATCCGTCTGAGATGTTGATGGATGCAGCGGCTGGCAGCAGCATCCATGCTACGGCGAATTTCCCTCGCCCATGCGTCGTGACCTTGAGGCGACGGCGCACTGTTCTGCCAGTAGCTCTAACGTCAGGTTAGCGGGTTGTGTGTGTAGTAGGTGGCCAGCCATTGGCCAGCGAGTTTGCTCGACGACAGCGTGTCGCCAGCCCAGTAGCTGCTCGCGTCCCAGCCGCTTCGCTGGCTTCGTGATGTGGGTTGATCGGCGTACCAGAACACGCCCTCCCAAAATGGCGCGCCCGCAAACGTCTGAAACAGTGCCTGCATGTCGTTGAGTTGCTCGTGCTGGTCGGGACTTTCGCTCGACACCCCCAGCGGGTCGCCGTTGGCTCCAGCGGCGCTCTTGTAGCCGGCACTGGTGAAGAGTATCGTGCGATTGAACTGCCCCGCGAGCTTGGCCAACTTGCCGTAGATGTCACCCTGTCCCTGCAAGTCGAGACCCTTGCCATGCCACGCG
>DAHUXT010000073.1 GCA_027307065.1 Ktedonobacteria bacterium | reverse complement strand
GCCGACGGCGTCCACGATCTTGACCTCGACGTGCGGATGGATGCGGCCGACAGTCGACACCCGCCGCTCGATCGGATCATCGGTGCGCGACTGGAACGAGATCGGGCTCGTTTCGGTCATGCCATAGCCGATGGTAACTTCGCGCATGTGCATGCGTTGCGCCACCTGCCGCATGGTCTCGATTGGGCACGGCGCGCCGGCCATGATGCCGGTGCGCAACGTCGAGGTGTCGTAGTCGGCGAAGTCGGGCAGCGCCAACTCGGCGATGAACATCGTCGGCACGCCATAGAGTGAGGTGCAGCGCTCCTCTTGCACGGTCTGCAGCACCGCCTGCGGCTCGAAGGTTTCGGCGGGGTAGACCATCGTCGCGCCGTGGGTCACACAGCCCAGGTTACCCATGACCATTCCAAAGCAGTGATAGAGCGGCACCGGGATACACAGGCGGTCGTTTTCGGTGAGTCCCTGAAGCTCGGTGACGTAATAGCCGTTGTTGAGAATATTGTGATGGCTCAGCGTCGCGCCCTTGGGATTGCCGGTGGTGCCCGAGGTGTACTGAATGTTGATCGGATCGTCGAACTCCTGCTCGGCCTGGCGCGTGGCCAGCGTCTCCGCTGAAACCTCTTTCGCGCGCTCCAGCACCTCACCCCAGACCCACATGCCTGGCACGCGATCCTCGCCCATCCGGATGACATGGCGCAGGTGAGGAAACTTGTGGGAATCGAGTTTGCCGGGCGCCGAATGCGCTAACTCCGGGCAGAGCGTCTGCATCATCGCCGTGTAATCGGTGGTGCGGAAGTTGGGTGCAAACACTAGCGCGAGGCAGCCGGACTGGTTGAGCGCGTACTCCAACTCGTGTAGCCGGTATGCCGGGTTGATGTTGACGAGAATGGCCCCGATTTTAGAGGTGGCGAACTGGGTGATGGTCCATTCGGCGCGGTTCGGCGACCAGATGCCAACGCGGTCCCCTTTGGTGATGCCAATGGCCAGCAAGCCACGAGCGGCGCGATCCACCTCGTCGCGAAGCTGCGCCCAGGTGTAGCGCAATCCCTGGTGACGCGACACCAACGCCTCGCGGTCCGGGAATCTCGCCACCGTTTGGTCGAACGCGTCGCCGATTGTCATGCCGATCAGCGGTGTCTCGCTCGTGCCGCTCACATAGCTTCTGCGTCGTGGGGTCGCCGCTGATTGCTCGTCGTAGGTCTGGGTCATCGCTGAGAAACCTCCTGTGCCGCATCGTTACAGCCATGGTGGCCCAATCAGCGCGACGGGTCATCCCGTCGCTCTATGCCACTGGACCAGCGCCCGCACTCGAGATTCGGGGGTAGCGCGCACGTATCGCCTTCGTACAAAGTGCGCATGTTGAGCACATTGTGAGCGCAGACTACAGGCTGCTGTCAATGTGGCGCGGGAATGGCGGATATCGACGGACGTCGCAACTCCTTTCTCCTGGTACTCGTTGCCAACTTGCTGCCGACCTGTTAGTATTTGCCGGTCGTATGCGCCCAGCATGGCGGCTGAACGTGGCGGAGGGAGGAATCTCGTGCGGGATCGGGATCGCTTCTGGTGGCTAGTAGTGCTCGCCGGTGTTGCGTGTGGCATTGCTAGTGTGATCGTTCCATACCACCTTGTCACGACGGCCCTGACTCCTGCCGAGAATCAGTTTGTAACAGACGCTGAGTACCGAACAGACATCGCCATAGATGTTGCGCTAGGCCTAGCCTTTCTTGGTCTCGGCATGACACTCGTTGTGATGGCGATTCGCGCGCGCCGACACCATCTCGTGCGACTTGTAGCTTTCCAGCGCGATGCAGATGCGATGCCGCTTGCTAATATCCGCACCGACGCCACCAGGGTTCCTGATGTGACGACGCAGCCTCTCGAACTCATGTGGCGAAATAATAAGGTGACAGGTTTTCTCTATGGACTGATCGTTATCGTGCAAGTGCTGGGGATTTTGCTCATGGCTGGGCTTACACTCTTTGCAGCGTTCGAAACACTGATTCGTTCCTCACGTCCCCTGAGTGTCTGGAAAGTCATCGTACATATCGCGGCGATAATGGCGCTAACAGCTTTAATCGTCGGTATCGCCATCGCATGTGTGCGAGTATTCCCATTTGTGTTTGGTCGTCCATTTGGTGTCACCGCGACCGATCAGGGCGTCGATGCGCGCACCGAGTTTGGCACTCGCGTCCATATTGACTGGGATGAGGCGCGTCTGCTAGAGGTAGTGGGCGGCGACGCGAACGCTTGGCGACGATACTCGCTCTATGCGCCCGGCAAGCGCATTAGTTGGGCCGAGTACATGGAAAGGTTCGGTGCGGATTATGTGCCGGCGCATATCTCGTCGAGCGAGATGACGTTACGCGAGGCTGCGCTACTCAACCTCGTCGTGGCTCGCACCGGCCTGCCAATGCGCACCTTTGCGAAGTCGCTGCAGCGCCGCCCAGTATCGTCTGATGTGTTAAAGCGTTCGACAAGTGTCATCATGTACCTGGTATTTGCGCTGATCCTGGCAGGCATCACGGCGGCGGATTTGCTGATTCCAGTCCCGCCTCTTCTCTTGCTGCAGTGGGTCAGCATTGGCGCACTAGCGATCGTGGTGCTCTCCATCGTCATCGCTGCCATATGGACCGCTTTCGCCAGACGCGTGTCATCCACGCACGCCACACCGCCGTCCGCAGGCGCTCCCTCGCTCCGTGCTCCTGGCGTGGCGTATATCTTGAGTTGGCGGCCACCGTTGCGCAGGCGTCTCGCACTGGTCGCGCTGGGTGTGTGTTTTGTTCCCAATCTGATTCCCGCCGTGTTGATGATGATGCTGGCATTAGGCATCGCTCTACCTGGTTATCATCCGCAGTTCAGCTACGAGGGCGACTTCACAGTTCTGGGACGCTTTGGGTTGGCGATTGTCCATGGGATACTTGGGATCGTCGGCGGGGCGTTGATCTATGGAGCCACGATCACGGCGACAGCACGCATCGGGGCGAAGAAAGATGGCCTGACGATCATCACAGGAAAGCGCGAGCGGGTGATTGCGTGGTCGAGCGTTCAAGACATCTCGTGGGGTGTTGGCAGTGGTGGGCAGTTCAGCTATCTGGTGAAAACTGATGTGCCGACCGTCCAGGCATCCTGGCCCGCTGGTCCGCAGACAACGAGCGGAGACCCGACGAGTCATGGCGCTGTGCCGATTGGGGCGGATGAGTTGGCGGCCTTGGTGGCAGCACAGATCGACAAGCCAATTCGGATACGCGACGGAGAATGAACCCGGCTGAAGGCGGAGTAGCACAGACGGGGGAACGTGTTGTTGTTGCCTGAACGCTATGATATACTGGCGCGGTCCGGGGTGGCCGGACATGCACATCTTGCCGGTGGCAACAGCGGTAGATTGCAGTTCTGTGTGCATGTGTGATGGCAGGGGTCGCGGAGTTGGCCCGATCCGGTCACAGCACGTCGAGCAGATCGGGCGATTGTGCCCGGCATGCACCCAACAGTTCGAGAAGATCGAGCAGGGAAGACAGCATGGGCAAGTACAAGCAATGGCTGCATCATCAGGAGATCGGCCGGCGCCTGCGTGATCAGATTAACACGCTGGAGCAGGAGCGCGCTCGCGTTCAGAAGATGGCGCCCGCGCACCCGACCTCATTGCCAAACCTGGACAATCCAATTGTAACGGCGCTGTTGAGCTACACCAGCTCCGGCAACAAGCTCAGCAACATTGATGTCATCAAGGCCGCCATGCCAGCGCTAGATTCAGACCCGGACCAACGTCGGCCCGTGTCTAGCGCTCCAGCGCCTGCCTCTAGCGTGAAGAAAGCTCCGGCGAGCACTGCCACTCCGGTGGCGCCGCGTCCCGCGGAGAACGAGGCTGTCGTTGCGAGTTTGCTGGCACGGGCGGAACAGATGCCAAGTGACCCGATGGAGCAGATGCGCGAACTCTCGCGCGCGCAAGAGGCCTCGTCGCCTGTTGTGTCCTCCTCCGCGGAGTCGGCGCAGTCCACCAGCGATTCGGTATCGGGCTGGTGGCAGAGTCAGCGGGATGATGATTAAGCAGAGAAGCGAAGGTTGTGGGAACAATGGCTTCCGATCCAACAGCGGTTACAAAGATTTACGAGCAGATCCCGCTCCAGGCGATGCAGCAGGTTTCCGAAAGCTACCTGTCCTGGTATGTGGAGCGCGTGACGAGCGAGCTGGACAAGACGACGGCTGGCCTGCGCGCTGAACTGCGGGATAACGACGCCAAAGAGGCGTCATACCGTCCGTCGCCCAATGAACTGGCCGCCATCGAGCGGATGCAGCGCAGTGGCGTCACGGGTGTCGATTTGCTCGATCGGATGGTAGAGCAGGGCGAAGACTGGTTGATGCTGACGATGCGTCGGCTCGATCACTTCGAGCGTACCGGACTCGCCCCGAAGGATTACTCGACCTGGTGCGAACACGCGCTTGGTGGCGCCTACGACTGGATCGATCACGAGCGGCTTGGCGCGTCTGGCGCATCGTCGTCGTCGTCTGCTCCGGCGCGCACCGCGAGCGCGGGTCCCGCCAATGGCAATGCTGGCGGCAACTCGCAGGACTGGAATCGCAGTGGCGGCGCCCCGCGCCCTCGCTACCCTGAAGAGGGCCCGACAGCCCCGGTTCCCAGCGTGAACGGTGGCCAGCGGTGGAACGAAAACGGCCAGGGCGGTCAGCAGGGTGAGGATGACGGCAAGGGCCGCAATATCTTCCGCATCTTCACCAACTAAAGACACACGAGCATACTTGCCCATGCGGCTCGGCCCGATGGATTAGCCACCGGGCCAGGCTCGTTTTCCTCACGCGATCCAAACTGGGGCGGCATCATCGCCGAGGCGCGTTGGCAGCAGCTTCCAACTGAGCAATTGCGAGCCCTTCACGGTCAGCGAGAGTACATTGCCGAGCGCGTCAACGCCGGGCATCTCATCGAAGACGAAGTTGCCGAGGCTGTAGATGATCGGCTTGCCGTGGTACATCTCCGACGGCTCGATCACATGCGGATGCGCGCCCACCACGAGATCAGCGCCTGCGTCGATCGCCTTGTGCGCCAGGTAGCGCTGCAGATCATTCTCCACGAGGTGATATTCCTGACCCCAATGCGTGAAGACGATCAGGAAGTCTACCAGCGGGCGGGTCGCGGCGATATCCTGTGGCATCGCGACGTCGTCCAGCCAGGCATGTCCTGGGGTTGTATCGGTGGCGGCGAAGCTATTGGGCTCGATATCACAGTAGGCCAGAATGCCAATCCGCGTGCCTCGCATCGTGCGAATCACGGGTTGATGCGCCTGAGTGCGGCTTGCGCCGCCACCAACGTGCGTGATGCCATAGCCGGGCAAGCGCGCCAACATATCACTGAAGGCTGCCTTGCCATAATCGCCGCTGTGATTGTTCGCGACCGAGACAATATGGTAACCCGCCGCACTGAGGCGGTCAAATGCGCGGAGTGGCGCCTCGAAGGTATATTGCTTAGGCAGCGGTGATCCGAGCGTCGAAACAACACACTCCAGGTTGCCAATGCGCAAGTCATGGCTGCGCAGCACCTTTGCGGTTCCCGCGAACGGATAGAGATCGTTGCTCGCCAGGATATGCGCTCCTACCGAACGAGCCATCATGATATCGCCTGTAATCGCGATGCTGATCGGTCGCGTATCTTGCGTGGGCGAGGGCTGTGTGGTCGGCGTGGAGGCTGGCGTGTTGCCGATGAGCGTTGACGATCCATGCGATGTGCCGATTCCACAGCCCGCAAGCAGGCTAGCGCCCGCCACGCCGAATCCTGCGCGTAGCAGATCGCGTCGTGTGAGCGCAGACCTGTGGATTTCCGCGTGACTGACGCGGCTCGTGGTGCCATCTACGCTGGTGTGCGAGGTGTCGTCTGCATTGCCACTGATATCCGCTTGTTTTCCCATGCGCCGAGTATACTACAGACCGGTCACGATGGCACCCGATGAGGCTACAAGAAAGGGGAGTTCTGCCGGACCGATGTCGTCGGCAGCAGTATTAGGCCACGAGCTTCCAGCGGACGAGTACGATCACTAGCGCGATGGCAAAAATCACGACAGCGCGAATGATCTCTGGGTACTCACGACGTGACGCGTGGAAGACTGCCGCGCAAATCATCAGCGCGGCCAGGCCGCATGCGGCGACGGGCGTTAGCCAGGGAAGAATTCCCGTGGCTGCTGGTGCAACAAGCCCAATCGCGCCAAGGATCTCGCAGACGCCAATAAAGCGCACGAATCGCGGCGAGAGAGTCGCTAGCGCCGGGACTCTCGCAGTCAATTTCTCCATCGGCGCGAATGCGTGGAGACTACCGAGCATCAGAAAGAGGGCGGCTATCAGCACCTGAAGAGCCCACGTGGCAGTGTTCATGGGTATGCTCCCTTTACAGCTTACAGCTATCGAATACCAGATGACATGAGCGTGGTGGGTACGGAATCCGTCGAGGATGGAGTCGTGTGCGGTGGTTGGCCGCAACATGCATGTTGCGGCGAAGTTCCCTGGATCATTCACGGTGGTCTTGAGGAGACGGCGCGCTTCTCACAGACAACAACAGCGACAGACCTGATGTGACATGCTGCGTGCGCGTGGTAGATGACAACTTCAGCGCCAGGCATCAACTCCTTTCTACTCGGTTGGTCCCTCTACGCGGAGATTGCCAGGTCCCGCCACCAGTTCAACGTGACGTGGAAGCATCCTTCGGCGGCGTTCGAAATCGCCGCGCGTTCGAAGAACTCGTTGCCCAGCAGGTTCCGCATGAGCGAGACGGGAAACATCGTCGCCTCAAAGGCGAACTGAGTGCGGTGTGCTGCCAGCGCCGCGATCTTTCGATCGAGATCAGCGGAGACGTCTATGCTAAGAAGGGTGGAGCGCTCGTCCTCGCTGTCTGTGGCATGGCTTGCGACGCCAAGCAGCGCCTCTGTGCCGCGTCCATCGAATGCAGTCGGGGTTCGCGACGAGAGCTTGAGACAGGTCACGGTATCGCGCGCCACGACTGACGCGCCGTGTGTCTCATGCCGGGCAAGCGCCCGTTCCCCGAAGAACTGTCCCGGTCCAAGGCTCCGAATCACTCGCGGCTGATCATCGATGTGCTCCTGGATAACGTCGGCGTGCCCAGCAATAATCAGATAGAGGCTATCTGCCAGTTCGCCTTGTTCGACGATGGCGAAGCCAGCCGGGAACCACTGGGTGTCCACCGCATCGTCGGCGTAGCGCAGCTCGGTCGCCTCGTCAGCCAGCAGCGTCAGGGCGCGCACGAACGCATCAGAGCCGCGAAAGCCCGGTTTGTGGCTATCGAGCCACTGGGCAAGGTGGGTGCAGAGCAGATGATGCTGACGCGGGAACGCACTGTAGTAGAGCTGTGGTGCGCGTCCGGACTCGCGGGCAATGATCTGGCAGGCGAGCGTGGTCGCCGCGCTGATCGCGATGTGGTCGGGATGCCCATAGCCGCCGTCAGGTCCAAAGGTGACGATGATGTCTGGCTCGAAATCGCGTATATAGGCCGCCACGTGCTGCGCGAGCGCGATCTCGCCGACGCTCTGGAGCGCGCCATCCCGGTACTCGAGGCACTCCACCTGCCGCACGCTTAGGTGCCCGCAGGCCAGCCGAAGTTCCTGCTCGCGAACGGCGCCCAGGGTGTGGCGGGTAGCGGCGCACGCGTCTTGAATCTGCCCGGCCTCGCCGCGCGTCGCTGAAACGACCATTGCCATGCCATCATTGGCTGCCCAGCGCGCCAGCAATCCACCGGCGCAGAAGACTTCGTCATCGGGGTGAGCAAAAACGGCCAGCAAACGAGGTTGCCGCACCGCTGTCATTGGGTAGATGTTCATGGTGTTTGTTCCTGTCATCGTCGGATTACCGTACCGGTTTCTGTGATCTAGTCTGCCCTACTATTCTCGACGACACCACGCTTTGCGGTCACATCATGGGCACCGTCAAGGCACCGATTAGACACCGTTCAGCAACGGTACGGCCGTGATAAAATGGCTGGCAGAGATCTCACACTCGCGAGTTCTCGCCGGTTCATGATGGAGGGTTGCCCGTAGTGGATTCCGTCGAACATGTGCCGTTTGGCACGCTGTTGCGCCGTTTCCGTCTGTCGACGGGCCTCACGCAAGCGACGCTCGCCGGTCGCGCTGGACTCAGCGAGCGTGCAGTCAATGATCTGGAGCGCGATCTCAAGCGTTTGCCAAGGTTGGAGACGGTCACGCTGCTGGCCGCAGCGCTCGAACTCTTGCCCGAGCAACGCGCGCAACTACTGGCGGCAGCGCGGCCAGAATCACTGCTTGAGACGTTGCGAACCGGCACGTCGCAGTCGGCGCCACCACGTGTGCCAGATCACGTCGGGAGCGCTGAGCAACCTGGCGATTCGCTCTCCGCGCTTCCGCGAGTGTACCCGCCATCACCTCCGCCGATTGGTGGCCGTTTACCCACCGCGACAAGTCCGTTCATTGGGCGTGTGCGCGAGGTGGCTGCCGTCCGCGAACGGCTCAAGCGGCCCGGAGTGCGGCTGCTCACGCTCACAGGTCCCGGTGGCATCGGCAAGACGCGCCTGGCGTTGCAGGTTGCTGCCCTCTTCGAAGGGGCATACGCAGACGGCGTTGCGTTCGTTTCTCTGGCATCGCTGGTCGACCCCGCGCTGGTGCTTCCCACTATCGCCGCTGAGCTTGGTGCGCCGGAGTCGGCGCGCGAATCAGTTGGCCAGCGAATAGCCGAGACGTTACGCTCGCGGGAGCTGCTGCTGGTCCTCGACAACTTCGAGCAGGTGATGCCCGCCGCGGTCGAAATCGAGTATCTCCTGGCCGCGTGCCCACGCCTGACTGTTCTGGTGACGAGCAGGGCTGTGCTGCATCTTGCCCGCGAGCACGAATACCAGGTGTCGCCACTGGCTGTGCCCGACCTCACAGCCATCGCCGCACATCTCGCGTTGCTGGAATGCGACTCCGTGGCGCTGCTGGTGCAATGCGCGCAAGCCGTCGTGCCAGGATTCACGGTTTCGGACGCCAACGCCAAACCGGTAGCGGCAATCTGCGCGCGTCTGGAGGGCGTGCCGCTCGCAATCCAGTTGGCCGCCGCCAGAATCAAGCTACTGCCGCCCGCGACACTGCTGGCTCGACTTGATCAGCAGCTCGCCGTTTTGACCGGTGGACCGCAGGATGCCCCTGAGCGGCAACGCACCGTCCGCGCAACGCTCGATTGGAGCTTCCATCTGCTGAACTCGCCGCAGCAGACGTTGCTACGACGGCTCGCGGTCTTTGCGGGCGGCTGGACTCTCGAAGCGGCGGAAGGCATCTGCGCTGGGGGCAACGTGGAACGCGTGGATGTGCTCGATCTGCTCGGCTATCTCGTGGATCAATCGCTCGTCATCGCCGAGGACCACGACGGCGTTGCGCGCTACCGCATGCTCGAAACAATTCGTCAGTACGCCGACGAGAAGTTGACCGATTCAGGCGAACAAGAGATACTTCGTGACCGCCATCTCGCCTGGTTCCTGCACATGGCGCAAGAGACCGAATCACAGACATGGCTCTTGGCGCGACCAGGAACTCACGCCGCGCTGAAGCCAGAGGGAGACAACTTCCGCGCCGCACTCGCCTGGAGCCGGCGCGACGAAAGCGGGCAGACGGAATTACTGCTTGCGGGACACCTTACCAGTCTGTGGACCGGGGACGCGATGATCAATGAAGGACAGCGGGTCCTTCGCGATGCGCTCGATCGCGCAGACCCAACGGCCCGGACCCTCGCGCGTGCGCGGGCGTTGCTGTTGGTAGCCGGACTCGCTGGGATCCAGACGGACTCCATCAGCGCTGCCGAAGTTTCCCAGGAGGCCCTCTCGATTCTGCGAGAACTCGGCGAGGAAAAATATCTGGCGGGCGCGCTCATTCATGTGGCGCGTACGTGGTTCTGGGGTGGCAGTCCAATGGACCTTGGCGCGATGCGGGATGAGTCGTTGCGCCTCTGCCGCAAACTCGGCGACCGTCGCGCCTATGCCGAGACATTATGGATGTGGGGGGATCTCGCGCTGGAGCAAGGAGATTACGCCGATGCGCGCCGCCAACTCGAAGAGAGCATTGCTGTCTGCCGCCAGCTGAACGATTCGTCCATGATTGCCTATCCGCTTCTCAGTCTCGCGCGTGTCGTAAGTGCGAAGGGCGACTTCACCCAGGCGCGCGCACTCGCGAAAGAGAGTGTGGCAATTCGTCAAGCGGCTCCAGCCTGGCTGCTCGCCATCTCCTGTACCAGTCTGGGGGAAGTTGAGCGTTGCGCTGGCGATGATGAGCGGGCGGCGGAGTTGTTCGCCCAGGCGCTGGCGATCTTCCACGACCAATCCGATGCCCCCGGCGCCGCATGGACGATCCACAACCTGGGGCATATTGCACTGCGGGCAGGAAACCTGCAGCGTGCGACTCAATTGTTCGCCGAGGCACTGGCCGCTCGCTTCCGGCACGGCTACTCGAGTGGCATCGCCAGCGGGTTAGCGGCCATCGGCAGCGTGGCGTGCCAGTCAGGCGATTATCAACGAGCCGCTCAACTCTTCGGCGCGACGGAGGCTCTGATGGAGAACAGCCGGTGCGCGCTTGCGCCCGCGGATGCCTTGGTTTATCATCGCGACGTCGCTCTGCTGCGAACACAGATGGAGGCGCCCGCGTTCGACGCGGCCCGGGCTTCCGGACGCGCCATGCCGGTCGAGCAGGTGGTTGCAGACGCACTCAAGACGACGGCGTAATGCGCTTCCCACTAATGGCGGCGTTGGTCGGCAAGCTCGGCAAGCTCGACAGGCTCGACAAGCTCGACGAGCACGGGTAGGTCGGCCGCAACCGCGGCGTGGTAGACGTCTGGCATTGCTTGCCTCCCTCGTGGCGTACCCAACGAACGGCCATCGATGTCGTATGACGGCACATGAAGAAAGCCGCGGCGCTGGCCACGGCTCCCGAATCGGTTGTAGTAGATGTGCGCGTCGCGCGCAACGTGTGAGTGGTTTTACTGGTTGGAGGGACGCTCCGACCCAATGAGATAGCTTCCCACAGCGGACGACTCTGCCAGATGATTGACCCGCTGCACCGCACGCGTATGTTGCGGATGGCGCGCGAACCGCTGGAGGGCTGCCTCGTCCGTGAGTTCAACCACCAGCATAACATGGCGATAGGCGGGCGCGTTATTGACGCCATAGAGCACACGCTCGACGCCAGTGATGCTTATGAGTAGTTCACGAACTTCACCCAGCGTGCGATCAATTATCTCACGGGTAACTTCCGGTTTGATCCGCAGGATGACCTCATGCCGAATCATGGAAACGTTCAGCCCTTCCCTATAAGCTCAACACACGACAATACGTAGAGTATATCCCACGATTCCCTTTGGTAGCAAAGCTCCGCGCCATGGAAAAAGTGATCCCCCTCCACCGCGTCGCAGTGAAGGGGGAATCAGCGTCACGTACGGTTATTTCCCGCTTGTGTCGTCTTCATTGCCTTCATCGTCGTCGGCGCCGTTCCACATCGAGAGCGGCATCACCTCGTCCTCGTCGCCCTTCATCGTGGTGATCGCGACCACCTTATCACCCGCACTCATGTGCATGAGTCGCACGCCCTGAGTCGGTCGGCCACTTTGCGCCACCGTATGCCAGTCCGTGCGGATGACAGTTCCCTCGGCGGAGACGATCATCAGATCGCGATCCTCTTCGGTCAGGATGCGCGCTGACGCGAGTGCTCCGGTCTTGTCGGTAAGGCGGGCAGTGATAATACCGCCACCGCCGCGCCCATGCGTCGGATACTCCGCGACGGGAGTGCGCTTACCATAGCCGCGGGTGGTGACGACTAACAACTCGGAGCCGGGAATGATGGCGCAGAGCGAGACGACATTATCGTTCTCGTCCAGCCGAATGCCACGCACGCCGCCGCTCGTCCGCGACGCTGACCGCAACTCTTGCACGGCGAAGCGAATCGCCTGAGCGTGTTCCGTCGCCAGCAGCACCTGATCTTCGGCGCCGACAAGCCGCGCCCCGATCAACTCGTCGCCCGGCTCAAGGTCCATCGCGATCAGGCCAAGGCTGCGCACCACCGCGAACTCGTCGAGACTGGTCTTTTTGACCTCGCCGCGCCGGGTTGCCATCACCATGTAGTCGCGCGCGATGAACTTCGGCACGCTGACGACGGCGGTGACAGTTTCGTTTTGGTCGATGCCAATCAAATTGCGGATGTGCTCGCCCTTGGCGGTGCGTCCGACATCGGGCAGACCATACGCTTTGAGCTGGAAGACGCGCCCGCGATTGGTGAAGAAGAGCAGCGAATCGTGCGCGCGAACGGCCAGCAGATGGCCGACGGCGTCGTCTTCGTGTGTGGTCATGCCACGGCTGCCGCGTCCACCACGTCGCTGCGCGCGGTACTGGCCGGTGCCCATGCGCTTGACGTAGCCATTCTGCGTCAGCATGACGACCACCTCATCATTGGGGATGAGGTCTTCCTCGGTGAAATCGGTGGCCTCGGTATCGATGATTTCGGTGCGGCGCGGGTCGCCGTACTTCTCCTTCAGATCTTCGAGGTCCGACTTGATCAGCGCCCGGATTTCATTGATGCTGCCCAGGATCTTCTGCAGGCGCGAAATGTTCTGCTTGACCTCGGCCAATTCGTCCAGGATGCGACGGCGTTCGAGCGCGGCCAAACGTCCAAGTTGCATGTCGAGGATGGCCTTCGCCTGTTCCTCGCTGAGCTTGAAGCGCGTCTGCAAATTATTCGATGCGGTCTCACGGTTCTGCGACCGGCGGATCGTCTCGATGACAGCATCTAGATTATCCAGGGCGGTAGATAGGCCCTCGAGAATGTGCTTGCGGGCCTCGGCCTTTGCGAGATCGAACTTCGCCCGCCGGGTAATCACCTGCTCGCGGTAGGAGATGTGATGCTGCAGGATCTGTTTGAGCGTCAGCGTGCGCGGCTGGTTGTCCACCAGCGCCAGTACGTTCGCGCCGAAGGTGGTCTGCATCGCGGTGAACTTGAACAACTGGTTCAGCACCGAGAGATGCCGCGCATCCCGCCGCAACTCGACCACGACACGAATGCCCTGGCGATCGGATTCGTCGGCGACGCCGGTGATGCCATCGATCTTCTTGTCGCGCGCCAATTCGCTGATCTTGCGCACCAGATCGGCTTTGTTGACCTGATAGGGCAACTCAGTCACGATGATGGCGATGCGTCCGCGCTCGTTCTCTTCCGTGTGCACCTTGGCCCGGACGATGATGCGCCCACGACCGGTCGTGTAGGCGTTGCGAATGCCCTCGCGCCCCTGGATGATGCCACCTGTCGGAAAATCGGGTCCGCGAATGATGTGGCTGAGATCCTCGGTGGTTGCCTCGACGTGGTCGATCAGGTAGATGATGCCATCGCAAATCTCGCGCAGGTTATGCGGCGGGATATTGGTTGCCATGCCGACGGCGATGCCCGCCGCGCCATTCAGCAGCAGGTTGGGGAGGCGTCCCGGCAGTACCACAGGCTCTTCGCTATGGCCATCGTAGTTCGGCTTGAAGTCTACCGTGTCGCGGTCAATATCGGCCAGAAGCTCGTTGGCGATGGTCGCCATCTTCGCCTCAGTATATCTCATCGCGGCCGGTGGATCATCATCGACGCTGCCAAAATTTCCCTGTCCCATGACCAGCGGATAGCGCATATTCCAGGATTGCGCCATGCGAACGAGCGTATCATAGACGGCGACGTCGCCATGAGGATGGTATTCTTTTAAGACTTCGCCGACAATACCGGCACATTTACGAAATGACTTGTTCGACTGAAGCCCCATCTGCTCCATCGCGTAGAGAACGCGACGGTGTACCGGCTTCAGGCCATCGCGCACATCGGGCAGCGCGCGGCTGACGATGACGCTCATAGAATAATCCAGGTAGGCGCCTGTCATCTGATCGACGATGCCTACCGGCTTGACAATGCCAAGCTCCATAAGAACTCTGACCTCCCAACGACAGATGGAATATCCACTGCATATGCACGCACAAACGTAGTATTCTTTCGCCGAAGCGGTAAAATGGATACATCGCGGTGTTCCAACCGCGGGCGTTTACCCGTTCACATGAAGGAGAGCGGCGTGCCGAAGCGACCCCGCTCCATGTGTATGTCCAGCGTGGAACACATCCTGTTCATTATACCACTAAGAAGCCCTGAAGCCGCTTCGTATCTGACTTTTCAGCTATGGCACAGGCTGTTCTCAGATCGATGAAAGAGGCTCG